>CAYUAV010000813.1:0-1849 GCA_964442665.1 uncultured Bacteroidales bacterium | reverse complement strand
AGTTAAATCTCTTTGAACCTGCGGTAATTCAATCTCCGTCCGGTCCATCTCTTCCTGAGAAATACCGGGAGACGTTCCGAGAACAAGAATAACAACATCATTTCTGGCTGCAATTGCTTTGGCTTCACTAAAATCTTTCTGACCCAGATCCCATATTAGCCTTGCACATGCGCCCATTCCGTTTTCATAATATTCAAATACAATTTCATATTCTATACCCGGAATTAATCTGACTTTAGCACTGTTAGGTTTTTCTCCATGCTCAATCCAATCATTAATCAGTAATTCTCCATCCAGGTAAAGTCGTGAACCGTCATCAGCTGATGTACCGATATGGTATATAGTATCGGGAGGAATGATCTTTCCCCGCCACCTGACAGAAAACTGATCCTCAGGAAGACCGGGCGCCGGAGAACCGGCACCGAAAGAAAAATCGATAATTGAATCGATTCGGGTGATAACCGGTGATCCGGATAATTTCATATTATCGAAATATTCACCTGTTATGCCTGCCTTATCAGTACCTTCCACTTTAGCGAAATACTGCGTTTCAACAGGTCTTAATAATCCTCCGCCAATACTACATCCCAATGTATATTCCACTTTTATTTCATACGCTGCGGCTTTATTATTTATACCTTCAAAAGGACTAACCAGAATGTTTGGAAAACCGCTGTAAATACCCAGCTGAGCATCTGCAGCATTTGGACCGATAACTGCGATTGATTTAATTTGACCGGTCTTTAATGGTAATATCCCATTATTCCTGAGGAGTACAATTGATTTCTGTGCAGCTTCAAGCGCCAGATCGCGATGTGCTTTACAATCAAGTTTTTCTTCCGGTACGGAAGTATAGGGCACCATTTCCTGCGGATCGAATTCCCCTAATCTGAACCGCGCAGACAGAACCCTTGTTAAAGCGCTATCAAGATCTTTCTCTTCCAGTAATCCATTATCAAGTGCTTCTTTCAGATCGCTACGGTACTCCCATCCGCAATCAAGGTCACAGCCGGCAAGGATACTTCCTGCAGCAGCTTCGGCCCCGGTTTTGAAAAAATGATGCCCGTTTACCATATCGTTAATTGCACCGCAGTCAGAAACCACGTATCCCTGAAAGCCCCATTCACGTCTCAGCAGATCATTCAATAAAAACGTATTGGCATTGCTGGGCACATGATTTACTTCATTATATGCACCCATGATCGAATAAGCTTTACCTTCGACAATAGCTTTATGAAATGCAGGCAAATAATATTCGAACATACAACGCATATCCACATCGGAAGAACCTGTATGACGGCGTTCCTCTTCGTTATTTGCCAAAAAGTGTTTTGGAGTGGAAATGGTCTTGAAATAATAAGGATCGTCACCCTGCATCCCTTTTATAAATGCGACACCCATAAGGGAAAGCAGATACGGGTCTTCGCTATAAGATTCCTCATTCCTGCCCCAGCGGGGATCGCGTGCAATATTAATGGTCGGACTCCAATATGTCAAACCTTTTCCTTTTGTATGATTCAAAACACGGGCTTCATCCGATATGGCTGTTGCGATACGATATACAAGCTCAGGATCCCAGGCAGAACTTATAGCAACGCATTGAGGAAAAGAAGTTACACCGCTTTCAAGTACACCATGTAAGGCTTCACTCCAATAGTTGTATTCAGGAATACCTAAACGAGGAATAGAATCTGTTTGATTGGTTAACTGATTAATTTTCTCATCAACACTCATTAAATTTATCATATCCGACAGCCTTTCTTTATATGAAAGTGGTCTGAAAACATTCATTATTACAGAACTGCCTGTATGGTTCTTACCGCTTCCTTTTTCGGATAGAAATAATAAG
>CAYUAV010000812.1:0-1851 GCA_964442665.1 uncultured Bacteroidales bacterium | reverse complement strand
TAACAATTACATCATACCGCCCATTCCGCCACCGCCCATTGGGGGCATTGGAGGTTCATCCTTAGGAATTTCTGAAACTACAGCTTCGGTAGTCAGGAACATACCTGCAATTGAGGCAGCATTTTCCAGTGCAATACGTGCTACTTTTGTAGGATCGATTACGCCGGCTTTTAATAAATTAACATACTTATCGATGTTGGCATCGTAACCAAAATCGTCTTTTCCTTCTTTAATTTTCTGAACTACGACCGACCCGTCAAGACCTGCATTTTCGACAATTTGCCGTAAAGGCTCTTCCAGTGCACGACGAACAATATGGATACCGGTATTCTGATCTTCGTTATTACCTTTCAGATTATCAAGCGAATCTATTGCCCGAATATAAGCGACACCACCTCCCGGAATAATACCTTCTTCGACAGCCGCACGGGTAGCGCTGAGAGCATCTTCTACCCGGTCCTTTTTTTCCTTCATTTCAATTTCGGAAGCAGCTCCAACATAAAGAACAGCTACACCGCCTGCCAGCTTTGCTAATCTTTCCTGAAGTTTTTCCTTATCGTAATCGGATGTAGTATTATCGATCTGCGTTTTGATTTGTTTAATCCTTGATGCGATATTTGCTTTATCCCCTACACCGTTCACGATAGTTGTATTTTCTTTGTCGATGGTGATCTTTTCACAGTTACCCAACATATCCATTTTAGTACCTTCGAGGGTCAGACCTTTTTCTTCCGAAATCACTACACCACCTGTCAGGATAGCAATATCTTCCAGCATTTCTTTACGCCGATCGCCGAATCCCGGAGCTTTAACAGCCGCAATTTTCAGCGAACCACGAAGTTTGTTCACTACTAATGTCGCCAGAGCTTCCCCATCGACATCTTCTGCAATAATAAGCAGTGGACGGCCAGCCTGTGCAACCGGTTCGAGAATAGGAAGAAGGTCTTTCATTGTGGATATTTTTTTATCATGCAGGAGGATATAAGGATTCTCGAGCACAGCCTCCATCTTATCAGCGTCGGTTACAAAATAGGGGGAAATATAACCACGGTCGAATTGCATTCCCTCAACAACTTCAACCGTTGTTTCGGTTCCCTTGGCCTCTTCAACCGTAATTACGCCTTCTTTTTTTACTTTTTCCATAGCTTCGGCAATTAACTTGCCAATTTCCTCGTCGTTATTAGCTGAAATTGAAGCAACCTGCTTAATTTTTTCACTGTCTTCTCCTACTTCCTGAGACTGACTTTTAAGGCTTTCCTTTACTTTGTTTACTGCCTTGTCGATACCGCGCTTGAGATCCATTGGATTTGCTCCTGCAGTAACATTTTTTAAGCCGACGCTAACGATCGATTGTGCCAATACTGTTGCAGTGGTTGTACCATCTCCGGCATCGTCGGCAGTTTTAGAGGCAACCTCTTTAACCAGCTGAGCTCCGATATTTTCAAAATGATCTTCCAGTTCAATTTCTTTTGCAACTGTAACTCCATCCTTTGTAACGCCGGGAGCTCCGAATTTCTTTTCAAGAATTACATTCCGGCCTTTTGGGCCAAGTGTTATTTTAACAGCATTAGCCAGCTGATCCATCCCTTTTTTTAACTGATCGCGGGCTTCAATATTGAATTTGATTTCTTTAGCCATATCTTTTTTGTTTATTGATTACACAATTGAAGAATTAAATGACAGCCAGAATATCGGACTGTTTCATAATCAGATAATCCTTACCATCGATTGATAATTCGGTACCAGCATACTTGCCATAAAGTACAACGTCACCCTCTTTAACTTCCATCTTTTCATCTTTTGTACCCGGTCCAACAGCTATAATTTTACCGCGTTGTGGCTTTTCTTTAG
>CAYUAV010000811.1:0-1852 GCA_964442665.1 uncultured Bacteroidales bacterium | reverse complement strand
CTATCTTAGTTGTCATAGAAGAAAAGTTATTTATAATAAAATCCATACCCTATGAAATCAAATGCATTCAACTCGTTAACTGCTTACAAAAATTTTGTTCGCATAGTTATTTTAATTGCCTGTACATACAGCGCAACAACTTATGCTCAGTCCTATGCATTACTTAATGCCAGTTCGTATCCGGGAGCCAATGGAATCTATATTCCGGATGGCACTTACGGGGGTGTTGTCAAGTATACCAACGGCAGTCATACACTCTTTAAAACAGTCGATCAGTATATGAAATGGGCCATTGTTCCCAATGGTACAAGTCTTTCTGTCAGCGATGTGGCAAATAGTCCTTACCGGTACAGTACAAAAATTGATGAACCCACGCCTCCGTGCAGAGCCTGGCATAACGGAGGGAATACTACAGGATTGCCGGGTGAATATATTATCCTGATCCCACTAAATTCCATGGGATACAGCGTCCATTATTTTACAGAATCGCCTGCCGATGACGGTACCATAATGGATACGGCACTTGTGTACCTATATGCCGACGGCGTTACATTCACAGGTACCAGCAATGATGATTTTATTGCTGATGGCAAAGCTGCATTTACGGATCTGCCTGCCGGACTTACCGGTAAGCTGATCCGCATTAGCGATACCACCATGCTTGCTATTCTTGACGGATCTGCAACGGATCATACCCTGAATGACAATACTCAGATCCAATTAACATTTGAAAATTCTGCGGTAAGTAGTGGTGATATTTCCCTGATAACCAATGCTACGTTCGATTTTGCTATAAAGTATCAGGCACCTTATGTAGTTGAGGGGACATATACTTATCCTGCTTCTATCGGCACATATCCTTTGATGGGAATGTTTAATGAATACCCCTATTTTGTACGCGATAACTATTATCTGGCAACTAAAAGCTGCAATCCGAAATGGATAGTCAGGAGTAATGCAAGCGTACATCCGATATATTCCACTCAAATTGAATCCGATTATCCGGAAAACCGGCAATGGCATGAAGGGGGCTTTTTTTACAATATGGGGGATCCTATTGTCGTGGGTATGACGAATTCAATCGTATATGAAGTATATTCATTTATTGAATCCGAAGCCAACGACGGTGCGTTTTCAGATTCATTAAAAATCCGGTATTATCATCCGGTAAGCGGAAGCTCATTTTCCGGTCCTGTGAATGAAGATTTTGTTGCAGAAGGCAAAATACTTGTTTCAAATTTACCTGATGGTTTGGAGGTGATGATCAGGAAGTTTAATGATTCGACATTATATGCAAGACTTACCGGGCAGGAAACACAGCATGAGGTATCCGATAATATCAATAACCTGAGATTTGAATTTACTGCTGATGCCTTTGACGGACCGGGGATATTTGCTACGAATAACCGTGGCATCGATTCCGTTAATGTGCTGCATATGCAGAAATATGTGCTTGCCGATACTACGAATTTTGCTTTAAATGTCAATGGTGTGTATACTCCGTATGAAATAATAAATGGTGTTCCGGCTTACAAAAGTCCGAATAATTATTATATCATTTACCGGAATACCCCTCCTAACTGTGTTTGGGGTGTTTTACATCTGGATACGCAAGGTGCCATTTACAGTTCAGGTTCCGATCTGGACTATCCTCCATCCGGTAACTGGGTGGTCGGTGATTACAGTGGTACTACCGTGGCGCGTATTGAGATATTCCCCCTTCAACCCTGGTTAAGTTATTTTGACCTGATGATTTACGAGTCGGAGGAAATTCCGGGAAATGTAACGGATACAATGAGAATCTCACTGAATAACAGCGATGGTATTATTTATACCGGTGAGATATCGGAAG
>CAYUAV010000810.1:0-1856 GCA_964442665.1 uncultured Bacteroidales bacterium | reverse complement strand
CTGGCTTGATCCGGATCCCGGAGTTGTCGGGCCGGGAAGTGTTGCATTGACCATACATATTCAGGGAGTTGATGTTGATCTAACTCAATTTCCTTGGGGACCAAACCAACATATCGCCTACTTGAAAATATTCGTTCAACCAGCGCCATAAACAAAACGATTTTTATTATTTAAGAAGGCCTGCAAAAAAACTTGCAGGCCTTTTTTCATATTATTTTCAAGCCTAATAAACCTCGACTTCTTCGAGAATGCATAAAAAACTGTGAGTTAAGTTGCCATGTAAAGAAACAAATAGGGGAAACTTTAAGCCCCTTAGCCCCAGGCACTATACAATTATCCATTTTATCTTCGTTGTTGAAAGGTTTTTTACACGGATTAACATCATAACGATTATAACTTCTGATTTTTAGCGCCATCATGGAATAAATTGAGCAAACAATGTGTAGAAATTTATTGAACAATAAAAGGCACAAATATATAATTATCAATCACAAGAGCCATACGTCAAATTAAGGGCGGCCTGGCATGATTGCGGATGTATACAAACTTGCTGTCACACAAATTAATCAGCGTAAGAAACTGCGAAAAATATGAAAAGACTATTCCAAAAAAGATACTTCAAAAAGATGCTCTCCGGCATAGAAATGATTAAGATAGGAGTCCTTGATCGTCTTTCGGAAAGATTCAAGGGAATATACGGGCAGGAAACTGCCGACTTTCTTGCCGCAGCAGTAGTGAATGAACTGTTTTGTCAGAAACCTTCAGATCCTCACGCCCGTGAATTTCTCACAACAAACAAGGATGTTATTGATCGGGAACTTTCTAACTTAAAATATGATGATGAAATATGTAAGGTTGTCACGCATGCAATCCGCGTAACGGCATCATTATCCGTCGAGCAGAAAAATGGCAAAACTGAGTCATGGGATGACCATATAGATAAATTAACAAAACTGGGAATATTCCTTCCAAGTGAATACACTACAATATCAAATCTTTTCCTTCAAATAGCACATGATTTTTATGAGGGAAAATAAGAAGCATCAAACCTTAGTTCTATGAAAGTGTTTACTCATTGCCGTGTTAATTTACACCCACTCACAAGGATCCACCTTATAATAATTTTTCAGCTCTTCATATAACTCCGGATGGTTCTTTTTCATCTGCTTAGGCTTTTCGAAAAAAGTCTCGGTGGCTACTGCAAAGAACTCCGCCGGATTAGTTGCCCCATATTCACTCATGACCGCCCTTCCACCTTGTCTTCTTCTCAAGGCTTCGTATTCCCTGCTTAGAACACGAGCCCATGTTACATAGCTGGATCTATGTTCCAGAATCGGCACTCCATCGGCGGCTCCGTCTTCCTGGTCCAGCTGATGAGCGAATTCATGGAGCACAACATTATGAGCGTCAGCAGCATTAGTGGTCCCACCAGCCACGCTGTCCCAGGCAAGAACAACCGGCCCGTTCTGCCATGACTCACCAAGACGAATACTATGGCCATCGATTGTGATAATGCCATTCGAAGATTTCATCTTTGCTACATAAGTATGAGGATATACGAGAATTGTGCGAAGTTTTTTGAAGCGGGTAGTCTTTCGGTTCAACAGCAACATACATGCCTGTGCCGCAATTGTAACCTTAATCTCATCGGTTATTTTCAAACCACCACAACCCTCAAAATTCTTTTCGGCAATAAATAAGTTTACCAAACCATGAAGTTGCTTTTTTAATGAATCAGGCAGCCGATTGTAGAGGGGCACATTCTCTTGTACGATTTGTTCCCACCGTTCCGGCAAGGACATCGCCAATAAACGCCTGCGATTTTTCTGACGGAAAAAGCGTCTTCCGATCAAAAA
>CAYUAV010000809.1:0-1858 GCA_964442665.1 uncultured Bacteroidales bacterium | reverse complement strand
TTGCAGCAAGCAACAGGGAATTGAATACCATACCATCCTATCCGAACGTTCCCAATAATTCGAATTCAGGGAATATTGTATCCATTTCGCAGGTAAAGAATTTTTTATACCTGATCAATCCTGAAAACTTTGCTACCAAAGAAGCTTTCCTTGAAGCTATCGAAGCAACAAATTACGATCTGATCATTATGGATCTCTTCTTTGATGAGAACTTATCCTATTCACCCGAAGAAATTTCCCGCCTGAAATTCAAGCAAAACGGAGGCTCGCGTCTTGTGGTTTGTTATATGTCCATTGGTGAAGCTGAAGATTATCGCTATTACTGGGAAAGTTCATGGAACAGGGATAAACCGGAATGGCTCGATCGTGAAAATCCTGACTGGGAAGGCAACTATAAGGTTAAATACTGGAATCCCGAATGGCAGTCTATCATTTATGGCAACGACAATTCCTATACGAAAAAGATCCTGGACGCCGGTTTCGATGGAGCTTATCTGGACATTATCGATGCTTATGAATATTATGAATAATCATATTTACTTTGCGGCTGAATCGGAATACTATTCCCGTAAGTGAAATGCGCCTCAGGTTTGTCAAAGGATAAATTGCATTCTTTCAAATCTTATATACTAAACATAACAAAACCAGCCATGAAAAAAACTACTTCCCGACGCGAATTTTTGAATAAAGGCACTCAGCTGTTCCTGGCCTGCGGTGCTATTGGCATGTGCCCTAACCTGAATGTTATGAGCCGCTTTATAGGTAACGACGATATACCTGATCCGAAAAAATTGGAGTATTGCGGTTATAGTTGTCCTCCCGATTGTCCACTCTATAATGCCACTATTGAGAATGATACCGAAAAAAAGAAAGAAGCTTACAAAAACTGGAAAATCAGGGAAAAATACAACCTTGAATTTGATCCGGAGCAGATGTTTTGTTACAAATGCAAAAGTGACGGGAAACCTGCCGGTATTGTAGTTCAGAATTGCTCCGTAAGAAAGTGTGTTATTGAGAAAGGACACAATTGCTGTATTGAATGCGATGAATTAACGGAATGCAAAAAAGAGCTTTGGCAAACATATCCCGATTTTTATAAAGCGGTCATCGATATGCAAAAGAGATACAGGCAGGCAGCAATTTGATATAATAATGATTTATTATTTACCGGGCTTCTGATTTTTTTTATTCAAATTTTTCAGTTATAATTCTTTCTTAAGAAGTTAAGCACATTTTCACTAAATAATTTTCCTACAATCTGTTCAGGTGAAATAATATTGCTTTGCATTTTCATTTGTGATATTCCGGATGCCACGAATCGTTGAGCGTGTTTAAGCAGGTTAGTCCGTAATGTTTTAATCTCCCTCTCTGTCCAGTAGCCATCCAACGGATCGATAATGCCATCGTAATCCGACCCGATGCACATTGTATCCCAGGCATTTAACGAAGCGACATCGAGAGTGCGGGCAATATATTGAGTTAAACACTATTAAACACAAGTTATTAAAAAGATACTATATAACAGTCAATTTATAAATATAAGAACAGGAAATAATAAATGGAAAAGACGGAGTTTGAGTTATTCCTTTTTATTCCTGATTTTCAATCCCAGTTCAGCCGCTTTTTTTAACATAAATGCATAAGCTTCATCGTACCGGTTATGTATCTCGCCTTCAAGAATGGCCTCTTTAATGGCATTTTTAATAGTTCCCACCTCCCGGCAGGGTCCTATTTTAAATGTTTCCATGATCATATCACCTGTAACAGGCGGCTGAAAATTCCGGACGGCATCTTTTCCCTCAATCTCTTTTAATTTTCGCCTTACTATTTTAAAGTTGGCCAAATATTGTTTGACTCT
>CAYUAV010000808.1:0-1859 GCA_964442665.1 uncultured Bacteroidales bacterium | reverse complement strand
CCCTTCACTATTGCCCATGGCATGTTCATATTCACAAAGGATCAGCGGGCGGTCGGTGTAATTTTGTGCGTATTGTTCAATATCCGGTATTTTCATATACATGGGGCAAAAAATATCGGTATTCCATTCGAGGTATGCCTGTTCGTATTGTATAGGCCTCATATTATCGCGGCTGCGGATGAAAAGATAGGTCTGGTAAAAATTATATCCGTTTCCTGCCTCGTTGCCCAGCGACCAGATGACCACCGAAGGATGGTTTTTGTCGCGTTCAAACATATTACGGGTTCGGAACAAATGCGCTTCTGTCCATTCAAGGTTATTGGCCAGGCTTTTTCCTTTGCTGCGGTCGTACCCCATGCCATGCGATTCAATATTGGCTTCATCGACAAGATAAAATCCATACTTATCGGTAAAGTTGTAAAAGAATTCGGGCTGTGGATAATGGCTCAACCGGATAGCATTGATGTTAAGTTGTTTCATCCTTTTCATATCCTGCATTGCTGTTTCTTCATCAATAACCTGTCCGGTTAGAGGATTAAATTCATGAAGATCGACTCCCTTAATCAGCACGCTTTTACCATTAACAAGGAACAAACCATCCTTAATTTCACTGGTACGAAAACCAATTTTTATCGAAGTTACCTCGGTTGTTTTACCCGAAGTATCTTTCAAAGTAAGTAATAAGGTGTAAAGATTTGGCGTTTCAGCTGACCAGACTTTTACTGAAGGAATAGTAGTATTAAAAATTAACGTTCTGATAGAGTCTGTTATCTCAACCGTTTTTGTTTCAGAAGTAATACTTTTTCCAGTATCGTCAAGGATTTCATAGGTCACTGAACGTTTGGTTTTCTCACCTGTATGGTTTTTCAACTCAACATCGAGTTCAAAAACACCATGGGTATAACTTTCGTCGAGGTTAGCCCGGGCGAAGAAATCACGTAAACGGACTTTTGGCTGGGCATAAACATACACTTCGCGTGGAATGCCGCTTAAACGCCAGAAATCCTGGCACTCAAGGTATGATGCATCGCTCCATCGGAAAACCTCTACAGCAAGGGTGTTGTTTCCGGGTTTAACATAATCTGTGATATCGAATTCCTGGGGAGTCTTGCTGTCCTTGCTCATACCCACTTTTTGGCCGTTAACCCAAATAAAGCCTACAGATTTAATAGCTCCAAAGTGTACGAATACGTGCTGACCGTTCCATGATTGAGGAATTTCGAATTCACGGCGATAGTACCCAATGTTTTCTTTTTCCAGATCGTTAATGTAAGGTGGCTGAAAATTCCATTGCGGGTAAAAGGGTTTAAATAATAGATAATGATACATGTACGAATGAGTTGCCATGTCGCAACTCATTCATTTAAGTGATATCAAAGATTTTATTTCAACATAATTTTCTGAATGTTCATGTTATGTTCAATATCGACTGTTTTAATAATATAGATACCGCTCTTAAACTTGTTAACATCTATTTGCAGCTCATTTGAAGAAGACGAGCCGGAGTACACTTCGGCTCCAAGGCTATTTATCAGTTTTACCCGGAATGGGGCTGATTCGCAAACAATATTAATTATGTCGGAAGCGGGATTCGGATATACTTTAATTAAGTTATCTGCTGTGGTAGAAAATATATTTCCGGTTTCAAGTCCAGGGTTATATAAACCCTCCGGACCAAAAGCTTTAACCAGGCTCCCGTCTGTACCTGCCAGTTCTCCAGGAAAATAGGATACGGATACATAATCACCTGCTGTAACCGCTGCGCTCAAAGACATCAATAATTCATAGGAATTTTCCTGGTCCACCTGAATATCGTCAATGCCAATTTCATAATTGGAGAAGAACTTAAAATTGCTCTT
>CAYUAV010000807.1:0-1873 GCA_964442665.1 uncultured Bacteroidales bacterium | reverse complement strand
CCATTCAGTATTGCATCGGTAATCAGCTCGTTCTGCGGATCGGCATCAGCATCGTCGTTGTTTCCGGCACTTCCGGCATAGAATGCATAAGGGACCGAAAGCAACTGGGCAGTACCGACAACGGTGCAGTGGCCGTGCCCCTGCGGGTCCATTTCGATACGGATAAAATAGTCATCGGCCCCCCAGTCGATGGCTTCCATCGAACCGGATACATTGTTCCCCCGACCGATCTCCAGCTCCATTACCCCAAAGTTTGTTGTGCGTATTCTGTGTTCCTCACTGTATACGGCAATTCCTGTTTCGGAACCCTGAAGGATGGCAATATTAACATCCACCCATTGATTGATGAGCAAGTGTCCATGATTATCGCGGGCAATAGCCTTGTATTTTATAGCCTGCGGGGGCTGGGACCATAGGCTTGAAGTACTGATAAGTACTATAAATAAGAGAAATAGTTTTTTCATTGGATCAGGTTTAATGTTTGACGATTTTAATTTCTTTTACAGGTTCGTGGTTTTCGTTGATAATGCTGAGCAAATACAATCCCGGTGAGAGACCGCTAAGGTCTATCTCATTCGCATTTGCCCTGAAGTCGTACATACCACATACTTGTCCCGAAAGATCGATCAGGTATCCATCGGAGAGGAGGTTGTACTCTCCGGAAAAAACCACATTGACAATGCTTTCGGTAAGGGTAGGGAACACATAGATCTGGTACCCGTCCAGTTCAATTTCCTCAATGGCAACCGGATTATCTTCAATTTCCTGGTAACCCAGCATGAGGAGCAGGTTATCTGTACCAAAGCTTTCGATAAGGTTTTCACCTATAGTCCAGCTGACACTGCCATCTTCGCTTTCTATTACTTCTCCGGATGAAATGATCACATCGGGTGAGGCAGTCTGTGAAAGCAGAGATGGTACCATAAAAAGAGATAAAAGAAGTGTTTGCACTGTTTTCATAAGTCATTGATTTAGGTATAATCATTTATTTAACACTTTTGAGAAGGTATTCCTATAAAACAGATCCATTCCGGACCGGGAGAATCATATAGTATCCACCAGAGGCAAATAAGTATAACTATCAGATCACTGTTCATCCTTCATAGCTTAGAAATTGGATTTTCATGAGATTTGGCACGGATACCTTTACTTGGTCTTGTTAAATAAGGTATCCGTACCATTCTTTTTAAACTTATTGCCATTTTAACCTATCAGTCTGTTATCAATATCTTTCCGGTGAGATTTTGAGTCTGACTGTTTGAGTACATGATTATCTTATAGAAATATATCCCGGGAGAAAGGTTACCCTTTTTCCACGTTATGGTCTGGGAACCTGCATTCCTGTATCCATCATAGATCTGCGTAATTTTCTTCCCGGTGATATCGTAGAAAGACAATTGGATATCAGCAGCATGTTGAAGGTTGAAAGAAAATGTTACTTCTTCCTCCATCGGATTGGGATACACTGAAACAGGCTCGATGAATTCATAATCGATCGCGTCAGGATTGCACGGACCTCCGCAGTGGCTATCGTATGTATTGCCATCGGACTGGTAAATTTCAACTTCATAGACCGAATAGCCATAGGAGCTGCTGGACCTGAAATTCCCCAATATTTGCACATACATTGCCTCATTACCGGTGAAGTAAATAATATCCTCTTCGCCATCGCCGTTGCATTCGCAGAAGACAGTATCCCACATTTCATCATTCGTTGAAGTAAGGATCTTGTATTCAGTTCCATAAGCAGCACCCGCATCGAATAAATAATTGTTCCCTGCAGCGTCCTCATCCTCACCAGTTGCTCCAACAACAACGCTATTTCCGGCAATACAAACAAAATAACCAAAAAGGTCATAACTTGACCTGTCAG
>CAYUAV010000806.1:0-1887 GCA_964442665.1 uncultured Bacteroidales bacterium | reverse complement strand
TTTTCAGGAATTTCAACACCAAACTCCCATCCGAACATACTGTTTATATGTTACGGTTAAAAGTAATCCGATAATTCATGCCGGGAAAGGATGCAGCACAGGTATGTATTTTTAAAAAATAAAGGATTAAATTGTTCATTCTGCCAATAACGTGACAAAAATAGGTGAAAAGACATTGTCATGTACTAATCGCTTGAGAAAAGTATAATACATACATTGTGTAACATACTTTTTGTTTACGATTAAGACACAACACCATTTTTTCACTGGCTTTTCATGCGCGTAAAGCACATTACAACATCGTTGCATCATCCCGGTCATGCATGAAATGCACGCAATACCATTTTGTATTGAACTAAGCGGATACGAAAAGTTCGATACATAACATGTGTAACGTACCCATCGCGTATGAAAAGTAGATTGCACACAGTATGTTATGTGTTTTCGCGCGTGAGTGGTATACGATACGGAAATTTTAAGGCAAGGAACCGGATACAGGTTAGAGAACAAAGCTACATTTTATGAAATAATTGGCCGGAAGGAGTATCAGGCGGGATAAAAACCTGATCGATAAACGGATAAACTTTTCTTGTACAAAGGAAAACCTGATATAACCGAAGATCCTGTTCATTAACTCGAAATTTCGCATGAGGATCCGGGTAAAAACATTTACAACCCGGATTTAGCGGATTCCGAAACAAGCCCTTATGCCTGAAGGCATTCAGGCAGGTTCGGAATAACTCCTGGATTTAGATATGTGATCAGATCTATAGCCACCTTTCGACTTCCTGCCCGGCTGGTCAGGCGGGTTTACATGAGAATCCGGTAAAATCAGGCTATGTTGATAATGAAATAGATTATCCATACAGCAGCGCAAGGGATTACTCTGGTGAAAAAGGTCTGGTATTTATTGAACTTCCCTTCTAGTAACTATCGTTTTATAGAAAATTAAGGCACAAGTTGCAAACTTGCGCCATGAATCTGGGTCATCAAACCTGAAAGTTAACCTTTCAGGAATGTCAGGCTTTTTAACTCATTTCACATTTAAGAGGTCGTGCTGAACCTGCCTGACTGAAGTCATTCCATCCAGGCTCGTTTCAGCATCCGATTTATTTCAGCCGATTCCGGATCGAGTCCGGAATGACCTCCGGTTGAACAGGTTCTTAAAAAGGGGCCAAAACAGAGTACTGCGTGAATTAGCCCTTCTTTTTAGGAGGGCAGGGAGGTTTTTGATGATATCAATAATACACACCTCCAAACCTCCTCTCAAGAGGAGGCTTGCCATTCCGGGTATAATGGGCTTTTTGTTTTATAAATATGAATCCAAAACCCCAATCCGAACATACTGTTCAAGTCGGGCAGGCTTTAGCAGAGGGCTTTAACTTGAGAAGTGCTTGAGTTAGTTCTCCCTGCCTGAACTGCGAACGGCAGGCAGGCTTCTTAAGGAGGGTTGGGAGGTAACTTAGTCCTGCCGAAATCAACCCACCGGCTAACTATATGATATTGTTCATAAAAATCAGTACCGGCCGCTTGTTATTAGCTACAAAAGAGTAAAATTGCGAATTATTAGCAATCAATAACAAGTTATGCCGTTCAATCAGCCATACCTAAGAATATGCGTTTACGATTTACAACTGATAGGTTCGGACTCAGGTATATTTGAAGACTCAGAGAAGTATGGACAATACGTACGCAGTAATTCCTGCATGGCACCTTTTCGTGTAAATTATAATAATACCATGACTTCGGGGGCAGAAATTCTCAGAAATTTTCACTACCTTAAATCAGGATTCGACGACATATTAAAATATTAAAGGAAAGGGCAATTGATATGGAATACGAGTTCAACGAATAACTTATATACCTTAACTACGATAGCGTTGAAAT
>CAYUAV010000805.1:0-1893 GCA_964442665.1 uncultured Bacteroidales bacterium | reverse complement strand
GCTGGTAGTCCAAAAGCATCCCATCCCATAGGATGCAATACATTAAAACCATTCATCCGTTTATACCGGCTGATAATATCGGTTGCCGTATAACCTTCGGGATGTCCTACATGCAGGCCACTTCCAGAGGGATAGGGAAACATATCAAGTGCATAGAACTTATTGGGATTCGAAAGGTCATTTTCAGTTTTGAATGTTTTATGATCGTCCCAGTACTTTTGCCACTTTTTTTCTATATCCGTAAAATTGTAATCCATCAATGGTTGCTTTTGAGCTTCAAGTGCACAAAAGTAAAAAAACTTGTATGAATTGAAATGATTGTTGAACGATTAAACCTAACAAATCAAACTTTGAACAGAAAGTTGTTAATCGTCTGCCTTTTTACTTTAAAATACTTATCCTGGGTTTTCTTTCAGATAATCAATTAAGCAATAGTTTAGAAAGAAGTTCCTTCATCTTGATTTTCAAAAATCAATTTTTTCTGTTTATTAAGTATACGCCAACGAGTACAACAGCCATAAAACCAATATGCAACCAGGTTATGTTTTCATTATCCAGCACACCCCAGATAATAGCAAATATCGGAATAATGTATGTGACTGATGAAGCAAATACAGCCGATGTGTACCGTATCAGGCTATTCATAATAAGCATGGCAAATGCAGTACCAATAATGCCCAGGCCGGCAAGCGCCATGAAATGAAGAATCCATTTATCCGTCAGAAGCACGGGTTTAAAATCGGTAGTTAATAGAAATAATAATGCCAACGGCCCGATGAAAAGAAACGATAGTGAAGTAATCTGCACTCCCCTGAGATGAGTCAGGTATGTTTTTACCGTATTTATATTGATAGCATAACAAATGGTGGCTGCTATAATAAAAAAGGCATAACTGTTAATATTTCCTGTCGATATATTCTTGTCTGAAGATATAAGACCCAATGCGCCGATAAAACCCAAAACTAATCCGAAAAGCTGTAGCCATCTTGTTCTCACTCTCAGAAAAAGCAACCCGACAATAAGTGTAAAAACAGGCGTTAAAGAATTCAGCATTCCTGCCAGGGCGCTGTCAATACGAGTTTCGGCCTTCATGAATAAAAAAGCCGGAATAAAACTTCCGAATAACCCGGCTATTAGAAGGTATTTCAAATCCCTTCTCCGTAAGCTGCGTATGTTTTTAACCGAATAGGGAAGAAGCGCCAGTGATGCAAGGAATATCCTGATACCTGCAGCCTGCTGACTGGAAAAACTTTTAAGGCCGATCTTCATTAAAATAAATGAACTACCCCATATGAGAGCAAGAAACAGGAGAATTAAATATTGAAACCATCGTTTGTGCCAGGACATCATTCCAAAATAAGTTGTGAAGCTAGTATACTTTTATTTGAGGTACAATGAAACTTATCTTACTTTGGTTTTTTATGCTAAATTTTTCCGGCAATTTTAAAAAATGCTAAATTAGCGCCCAATTTGGCCCCATAGTTCAATGGATAGAATGTCAGATTCCGGTTCTGATGATCTGGGTTCGAATCCCGGTGGGGTCACAAGACAGAGTGAGAGTGTGTGGAGAGTGGGAGAAAAAACATGAAGGCTTGCTTTTTAGTAAAGGCATGGATCATGAATCCCGCTAATGGGGGATGAACTAATCCCGGTGAGTTCACAAGACAGAGTGAGAATGAGTGAAGAGTGTGAAAAAATCTCTCAATACTCAAACTCTGAACTATACATTAAATACTATTTTACAAATTTGGCCTAGTAGCTCAACTGGACAGAGCATCAGACTTCGGATCTGAGGGTTGAGGGTTCGAATCCTTCCTAGGTCACTAAGAAAGTAAAACTCAATGCGAAAGCATTGGGATATCACTTTTTATAACGAAACAAACACACCGTGTT
>CAYUAV010000804.1:0-1897 GCA_964442665.1 uncultured Bacteroidales bacterium | reverse complement strand
GGGGACGTTCACAAATCGACCCTAACTTCGTAAAACCTGATGATTATTTCGACATTGCACATACCTATTATGACTCTGGTGGCTTTGGAATAAGCGTGACACCAGAAGAGCTAACCGAAGCGCTCAATAAAGTCCAGGAAATCGCGATGAACAGGCCTTCGGGAATTCCTCTTCACATTACGATTGATATGGAAGGTGATTTTAAAAACGATTATTCCGCCGGTCGTGTTCTGCAATTTCCACCTCCAATGGGTATCACCGCAATTGGCGATGTGGATCTTGCCTACAAATTAGCAAACCTGATGGCACGTCAAATGGCTGCTATAGGTGTAACACAATTCTATCATCCGGTCTGCGATGTGAACATTAATCCCCTGAATCCTGAGATTGGTGTCCGTTCGTTCGGCGACAATGTTAAAGTTATATCAAAGTTCATCGACGCAACCGTTCGTGGTTATGAGGATGCAGGTATTACTGCAACCATCAAGCATTTTGCCGGTCGTGGTGATTCCGCAACTGACGCACATGACGTGCTCGATAGATGTCGTGGTGATAAAAAACGCATGCAGGAAGTTGAACTGGCAGCCTTCCAGGCAGGTGTAGACGCAGGAGCATCAGCTCTTATGACTGCTCATACTATTTACCCTGCCTTTGATGAAGAATACCCGGCTACCCTTTCTAAAAAGATCCTCACCGATCTGCTGAGAGGCGAAATGGGATTTGATGGTATCATAGTTTCCGACGCCATCGGTATGGCTGCGATCCTGAAAAAATGGCCGCTCCCGCAGGCATGTGCTATGGCTGTTAAAGCCGGCGTGGACCACATCCTGCTTAAAGCTGATGATGAATCCCGTTCACAGTGCCTGTTTGGCCTTAAAAAGGCTGTTGAAGAAGGCGATCTTTCCGAAGAACGTGTAAACGATGCAGTACGTCGTCAGCTCATCAGAAAGTATGACCAGGGTCTGTTTGAAAAAGCCGGTAAAATGGATCCGAAGAAAACCACAGCTATTGTCAGAGATAAAATAAACATCGACTTCTCATGGGAAGTAGCTCACAAAGCTTTGCTGGTTGTCCGCGATGATAAAAAATTACTGCCCCTGAGCAAAGACAAAAAAATCCTGGTGATCGAGCAACTCATCCCTTATGAATTTCTTGGAAAGGATATGTACAGTCATACTCATATGTTCTGTGAACAGATGACTAAACATTCCACCAACCTGATTCTGGATGATGCCGGTTTCCATGCTGAAGAAGATGAAGTTGAAGAAGCACTGAGACTGGCAAAGGAAGCAGATCTGGTTGTCATGACCAATTACTATGCGCGTATTGAGAAACGGGGTAATAACACTCACCTGGTCAAAGCGCTAAAGGCAGCCGGTCATGATGTGGTTGTTGTGACCAACTTCCCATACCGTAAAGGCACAACCACTATGGCCGATGCCGTGGTTTGTAACTTCTCCGGTACTCCCGATTCGATCAGGATTTCTGCGGATCTGCTTTTCGGTACGGTTAAACCCTATCCGACAACAAAAATGCCTATTGATTTGAGCGCTGAAAAGAATCTTTCGGAAGAACCTGAACCAGCCCCCATACAATCAAAAGAAAAGAAAAAAGGCAATGTATGGAAAGGAAAGTGCTAATATAGCCACCTTATCATACACTATGAACTAATAAATATTCCGGGCGTCAGGTATAATTTTATTTTTACCAGCGCTCGGATTTTAATTAAAATACTGGAACCTGCCGGAACCAGACTTATAAAAAAATAAGCGAGAAAAAATGGCTAAATCTAATTCATTTGATATCCATGATATCTATACCATATCGGGATCTCAAATAACAGAAATTTACGAAAAAAACAAAATGACGGTGCATTTTCAGGGCATGTCCAAATGTT
>CAYUAV010000803.1:0-1900 GCA_964442665.1 uncultured Bacteroidales bacterium | reverse complement strand
GTGCTTCGGGAAGCAGTGATAAAACTGTCAGGTTATGGAATATCCCTGAGGGAACTCTTTTAAAGATATTGGAAGGCCATAAGGATATCGTAAAACCTGTAGCTTTTAGTCCGGATGGCAAGCTGCTTGCCTCGGGTGGTTCAGGAATATGGGATAAAACCATCAAATTATGGAATATTCCGGGGGGAACTCTTTTTAAGACATTGAAAGATCATTATGATTATGTGAATTCAATAGCCTTCAGCCCGGATGGCAAATTTTTTGCTTCCGGTAGTGGGGGCGACAATATTATTGGCGGTGACGAATCTATCAAACTATGGAATCTTCCGGATGGAGTGTTTTTAAAAAACATTGGCGGGGGTGCAAATGCACACTCAGTGATATTTAGCGCGGACAGTAAGCTACTTGCTACAGGTAGAATGGGTGACCACAGTCTTTTTGGAGACGAATATATTGAATTATGGAATATTCCGGAAGGAACTCTCTTAAAGGAACTGGAAAAATACAGAAATCAGACAGAAAATTCTATCTCTTTTAGTCCGGATGGTAAACTGATTGCTTCCGGAGGCTGGGGAAAAATTATATTATGGAATATCCCGGATGGAACTGTCTTTAAGACCATGGAATTATATGAGGAAAGCAAGATGTTAGCTGTCGTCTTCAACCCGGATGGAACAAAAATTGTTACTGAAAGTAATCAATGCATAATAATTTTGGATGTTGAAACTGGAAATGAGTTAAATAGATTAAAGGATCCTTCACTTGAGGTAATAGGAATAGATATAGATTGCGACAATTCTATCCCTGTCACAAATTGCGTATGTAACACTGTTTGTTCCTGTGATACTGTCTGCACTTGTGATTCAGTTTCAACCAGCAGCTGTGGTTACTGGTATCCGAATTAATGATAACAGTGTATAATGTTGACATCATAATAACAGGTGGTCAGGATAATAATATACACTCAAAAACTGTGACAAAAAATATGTGGGTCGGTATTTTTAAAAATCAAAAACAAAAAGAGCGCCTTATCATGTCGGCAACTCCTGAACGAAGTTCGAACTTTTTATCAACACGAAATTCACAAAAGCCACTAATTATCAACAAATTGACCAATTTTTTGAAATTTCATCAACACTTCCATACGTATCCTTATTCAACATTAATAGAATATCCGGGGCTCTTCAGGACGTCGAAGTCGGATTTCAGTATGCGTATCCGGACATCAGACTATAAGCCTGAGACTCCCATATTTTCTGTATTTTGGAGCTATGTTTTTTCAATTATCAAAGAACCTTATACGGACACCACCGTCCTATTTTCGGTCCCGCTTTTAGCGGGATTTTTGGGCGCTCTTTTATTTTTTGATTTTACCGTTGGGAAATAGGTTTTTTGGCGAATTTTTTGTTTTAAGAGATGGCGTTTTGCTCTTTTGCAAAAGTTAGTGCATCCCAAGGGATGCGTTCTTTTGCAAATGTGCAAAACCAGGGTGGGACTAAAAATGTTACAAAAAAATATAACTTAAAACTGAGTAAATATTTCACATTATTATCATTTAATGATATATTTGTAGAAAATTTACTCAAAATGGAATCAGTAAGAAATAAAAATTATTTACTGGCCTGGATAGAAAAACAACAATCGTGGGGTAAATATGTATTTAGCTTAGATCAGGTTCAAAAGGATTTTCAGGAAATATCTGAATCAGCATTATTCCTGGCCCTAAACCGACTTTCAAGAAAAAGCCGTATTATTTCCATATATAAAGGATTTTATCTTATTGTTCCTCCGGAATACTCATCAAGGGGTTTGTTGCCTCCTGTTAACTTTATCCATGACTTAATGCAGTATATTGGAAAACCATATTATGTTGGCCTATTAAGTGCTGCCGCTTTGCATG
>CAYUAV010000802.1:0-1909 GCA_964442665.1 uncultured Bacteroidales bacterium | reverse complement strand
CTATGTGTTGCCCAGGCTTGTGCCAGTTCGTCCTCAGCCGCAACAGGTTTAAAAATATAGGACTTCTCCTGAGC
The DNA here is from genome assembly GCA_964442665.1 of uncultured Bacteroidales bacterium. Taxonomy (GTDB): domain Bacteria; phylum Bacteroidota; class Bacteroidia; order Bacteroidales; family UBA10428; genus UBA10428. The sequence goes on along the minus strand of CAYUAV010000802.1, from coordinate 1,835 downwards.
AAAAGTATTGGTTCCGATCAGAAAAGTTAAGAGGAAATAAAATAGCCAGATCATGTTCTTCTTCCTTCCAGATATGGAATCCGATAGCAATCCCTTCATTACGCTATTTTACAACACTTTAAAAATAAATTTATTTTCGGCCTCAGTAATTTCTATAGCAAGGTAACTGTCGCCCGTTGACTCATCTGATCAGATGATGTCCCTATTGATAATTCAAAATCGCCTGGTTCAGCTTTCCAGTTTTTTGATTCAGGATCCCAAAATGAAAAATCGCTACGATCGAGAAGCAGGACTACTTTTTTCGATTCGCCCGGTGCTAACTCTACCTTTTCAAATCCTTTCAATTCTTTAACAGGACGAGGTACTGAGCATTCCGGATCACTGACATAAAGCTGAACAATTTCAGCTCCTTTCCGTGTGCCGGTATTCTTGACTGTTACAGTAACCGATATGGTTTCATCCTGCCGGAATTTTTTTGCCGATACCCTGATATCACTTAATTCAAATGTTGTGTACGACAATCCGAAACCAAACGGATATAGAGGAGGTATGCGCTGATGTTCATACCACCGATACCCGACAAAAATTCCTTCCTTATATTGTATATCATATACCGGCCTGGCTCTTTCTTCTCCACCATGGTCCCCATAATATAGTTTTTCTCCCTGAGGAATGTAACCAAATCCGGGTGAATTGACAAACTCTTTCTCTATTGTAATTGGCAGCTTACCTGATGGATTAACCTTTCCGGCAATAATTTGAGCCTCGGCGAGTGCTCCATTTTGTCCGGGATACCAGGCATAAAGAATTGCCGCCACTTTCTCATACCAATTGCTCATTTTAATTCCACTTCCGGAATTTACTACTACAACGAGGTTTGGATTCAGACTTGCAATCCTGAGAATTTCACTCTCAGTTTTTTGCGGTAACTCAAATGGCTGGTCCCAGCCTTCACTATCGAATGTGCCGATATTTAAGATGACGATATCAGCTGTTTTAATTTCCTCATCAGTCGGATCAGGAAAAAATTTAGCTTTGTCATTAAATATTCCTACTACAGCCCCGACCAGCGTTACATGGTTGTATCCCTCAACTGTTGCTGCACCGCCTCCCTGAGCAACTTTTGTGGCATATTCACCGGTAATTAATATGGATTTCGCCGTATCTTCAAGAGGAAGTATATTATTTTCGTTTCGTAACAGAACGATTCCTTCCTGTGCAGTTTGTAAAGCTATAGCTTCATGCTCATCAATTTTTTTCAGGTAGGACTCTTCTTTCTCACGATTAAAGGCCTGCATGGCATATAGAGTTCTTAGAATACTGCGAACCATCCTGTTGATCTCTTCCGTGCTTACTTTGCCTTCAGTTAACAATTCATTTGCATTCTTCGTGGCAAGCCTGCGGGGCATTTCAAGATCCATTCCTGATTTTATAACTTTTACACCGTCATAAACTGATCGCCAGTCGGTCATAGTCAGCCATTTAAAATTAAGCTGATCACGAAGAAGATAATTGATTACGTAATCGCTCTGCCCACACCATTCTCCATTAAGAAGGTTATAGGATGTCATAATTGCCATTGCTCCGGCATCGACACCTGATTTAAATGCAGGCAGGTATATTTCGTGAAGTGTCCGTTCATCAACTATGGAATTGCTTTTCCGCCGAAAATAATCGGTATTGTTAGCTACAAAATGCTTGAGTGTGGCTATAGTCCCTGTATTCTGTAACCCTACTACGTAATTTTCAATCATTCGTCCGGCCAGATAGGGATCTTCTCCAAAATATTCAAAATTTCTTCCACATAAAGGTGTTCGAATTATATTAACAGCCGG
>CAYUAV010000801.1:0-1915 GCA_964442665.1 uncultured Bacteroidales bacterium | reverse complement strand
AGCAGGATATCCAGTTCACGATCGCGACCAATCGTAAATTTCTCAATACGCTTGTTTATTTCTGTTCCTTTGTGCCAGAGCTTCATGAATCGGACTATTTAATAAATTGTTTACCCTGTCGTTTAAGTATGGCGTTATGTGCCATGAGACGGATTGCGTTAATCTTTATGAAACCGGCACTGTCCTTCTGGTCAAAACCTCCTTCAATATCCATACTGGAAAGATCCTGATTATACAATGAGCTCGGTGATTCGCGACCGTCGATGATAATATTCCCTTTATAAAGTGTCAGATATACAGTGCCATCAATCAATTCCTGACTTTTATTGATAGATGCCATAAGAAAATCCATTTCAGGACTGAACCAGAAACCATTATAGACTATTTCACTGAAAACCGGCGAAAGCATATTTCGCAATCGCATAACCTCACGGTCCATAGCAATCCCTTCAATATCCATATGAGCTTTTATCAGAATTTCACCGGCAGGCGTTTCATATACACCCCTTGATTTAATCCCCACAAATCGATTCTCGACCATATCAAGCAGTCCGATTCCATTTTCACCGCCAACTTTATTCAGATATATGAATAACTCCAGCGGATCTTCCTTTTTTGTTCCATTAGAATTATTTACTACCCTGACAGGAATCCCATCCTTAAAATGAATTTCAAGGCTGATTTCTGTATCGGGAGCATCTTTGGGAGTAACCATTTTTACCAGCATTTCCTTCTCGGCCTTATATTTAGGGTCTTCAAGTATCCCGGCTTCATGGCTGATGTGCATCAGGTTATCGTCTTCACTGTAAGGTTTCCTCAGTGACGCCTTTACAGGTATATTATGCTCTTCGGCATAGTTCAGCATATCGGTACGACCTTTGAAACGATCGAGAAATTCCTGCATCTTCCATGGCGCCAGGACTTTAATTTTAGGATCCAATGCATAGAAGGTCAGCTCGAACCGAACCTGATCATTACCTTTTCCTGTAGCTCCGTGCGATACAAAGGCAGCCCTTTCTTTATGTGCAATTGAAATCTGCCGTTTGGCAATAAGTGGACGTGCCAGAGCAGTACCTAATAAATAGCGCCCTTCGTACATTGCATTCGCCTTTATTGCAGGGAAAATATAATCGGTAACAAATTCTTTTTTCAGATCTTCAATATATACTTTTGAAGCTCCAATCTTCAGGGCTTTAGCTCTTACATCTTCAAAATTGTCATCCTGACCCACATCGGCAACATAAGCGATAACTTCATAATTCTTATCGATTAACCATTTCAGTATTACCGAAGTGTCAAGTCCTCCACTATATGCCAGTATTACTTTATTCTTTTTCATATAAGGTTTTTTTGATTATTTATGAAAAAAGGTTGACCGCAGATTAACACAGCTTAGTTTATCTATGAAAAGAGTTATGCAAACATCATACAGTCAACCATAAAAAAGTTATCCCAGCTTTTCTTTAAGCTCAGGTATTATGAGTATAAGGGTGTTCAGAACATCCCTTTCAGAAACATCATCGTGTGGAATTATAAGAATTGTATCATCGCCGGCAATAGTTCCTATAATCTCAAATGGATCCGCTTTATCGATCATCGACGCTATACTTGGAGCATATCCCGGCATAGTTTTAATTACACCCAGGTTTTTTGCAAAGGTTATTGAAATGAAACCTTGAGCTGCATAGCTTTCAGCTACCTCATTTATTATGATGTGCTGCTCCGGAAGCTCATAAATATATCCTTTCTCAGCATCAGCTATTTTATTAACTTTAAGGAATTTTAAATCTCTCGATAGAGTAGCCTGGGTATAGGTCAATCCACGTTCTTCCAATAATCCCAGTAATTCTTCCTGGCTGGAAATTTTCATGGAAGAAATTAATTCTTTAATGGCCAGCAAACGTTCGGTTCTGTT
>CAYUAV010000800.1:0-1918 GCA_964442665.1 uncultured Bacteroidales bacterium | reverse complement strand
AGGAAAAGCGAATAAACCGGTTTATATTTTGATCGAAGATAATCAAATTAAAATTGAAAAAGGAGAGAATCTTTGGGGAAAAACCACTAAAGAAGTTAATAAAAAACTGAAAGAGAAAGTAGGAAGAGAGGATCAGGTTCTTTCCTGTGGCCCGGCAGCTGAGAATAGAGTTAGGTTATCCTGTATTCAAATTGGTGAAAGAAGTATGGGGCGAGGTGGCGCCGGAGCGGTGATGGCTTCCAAAAATTTAAAAGCTATCGCGGTAAAAGGGACTGGTGAAATAGCAGTAAGTGAACCGAATAAATTTAAAGAAGTGGCCAAAGAGGCTACTGCTTATGTACGTAAAAGCAAAGCCAGTCATACTGAATATGGCACTGCTCAATATACTGCTATTATGAATGAGCTTGGCTGTTATCCGACCCGTAATTTTCAAACCGGAGTATTTGAGGGGATTAACACTATAACAGCAGAATATATGAAAAAAAATTTCTTTATAAAAAATCAGGCCTGTTTTCATTGCCCGGTAGCCTGTTCCCAGTTATGTGAGGTTAAAGAAGGTCCCTTTAAAGGGGCAAAATCAGATCCAGAATATGAATCTATAGGTACTTTGGGAGCCGTTTGTGGGGTGAGTGATTTTGCCGCTATTATTAAAGCCAATGAGATTTGCGACGAGCTGGGTATAGATACTATGTCAGTAGGTGTGATTATTGGTTTTGCAATGGAGTTATTTGAAAGAGGGTATATTACCAAGAAAGATACTGGTGGTCTTGAGCTTAAGTTTGGCAATGGGGTGGCAATGGTAAATATGATTGAGAAAATAGCAAAAAGAGAAGATTTAGGAGATTTGCTTGCAGAAGGTATGTTAGGCATTGCGGAGAAAATGCCGGAAATGCAAAAATATATGATGCATGTAAAAGGGTTACCTTTAGCAGCTTATGATCCAAGAGGTTTCTATGGTAACGCATTGACTTACGGAACTTCGAGTCGTGGTGCTTGTCATAACGTTGGGGGTTGGAGTATTCGAGATGAGCTTTTATCGGACAAATATGATCGTTTTGCTGTTGAAGGAAAGGGGAAATTGATAAAATCTATTCAGGATACCCGAGGCTATATAGATTCATTAGGTATTTGTACCGTAGTTAGAAGCGGATATGGTTTTACTGATAAAGCTCAAGGTAAAGTCTTAGAATATTTAACTGGTTATAATTTTACTCCAGAACTTATGACTATTGGCGAAAGAATATATAATTTAGAAAGATTAATTATCAATAGGGAAGGTAGATTTAGGAAAGATGATATGATTCCAGAAAGATTAAGAACGGAGAAAATGCCGGAAGGTCAGGCAAAGGGTCATGTGGTCAGTGATAAGATTTATAATACCATGCTTGATGAGTATTATGAAGTTCGAGGCTGGAATAGGGATGGCAAGCCGACCAAAGAAAGGCTGCAGGAATTAAGTTTAGATGATTTAATTTGAAAAGGTGAGTTATTTTGAAGATTACCGTAAAATATTTTCTGGTTTTTAAAAAGATTAGCGGACATTCCAAAGAAGAATTATTTTTTAAGAATGAGGAAGTAAATGTGCAAGATGTGTTTGAAGTGCTTAATAATAAATATCAGAGTGAATTTGAAAAAGTTGTATCTAAAAAAATAGTCATGGTTAATAATAGGTCAATTAATCAGCTGAAGAAAGAGAATACGATTCTTAAGGATGGCGATGAACTAATAATTATGCCTATGATTTCAGGTGGATAATTTTCAAGGTTAATCAGTAGTTTAATTTCTGGCAAACAATATTTGTTTTTCAGATAATTGATTTAAGAGAATAATGAGGTGATTTCTATGAAAATATTAGTTACCCCACGCTCCTTTGCATCAACTTCAGATAAACCTATGAAGATGCTTACCGAAAAAGGAT
>CAYUAV010000799.1:0-1919 GCA_964442665.1 uncultured Bacteroidales bacterium | reverse complement strand
TTCAACCAATAGGACTTTTAAATTCTTCGTATTGATATTATTACATTTTAAAGCTAAAGCATGACCTGCAGAACCAAGGATTGTTTCCCCTGTATCCTTGATGTATATTTCCCCAGTGGCTGCGTCCAATTCGACAATAGCCGTAGCCCATTCATGATTGGCTCTTTCTCCGCCAGAAGTAATATTCCACCAGAAAGGGTAGTACTCGCTAATAATTGCACTTTTTAATCTTGATCCCGTAAGACCGCTAAGGCTAATTGCATCGTTTACGAATTCCATGGCCATAATGGTCTCCTCTGATTAGCCCGAACACCAATTTATGTTATGTCGATTAGTTAATTGACACTATTGTGACTATTTGTTCAATTTACTCAAAAAAGTGTCTATATTCCTCTGGTTTGCGCCTCCATCCAGTTTAACTGACAACCACTGGCTATCGCTCATTACGTGAATTCCTGCCTTAGGACCGCTTCTATGTCTAAGCTTAACTACAATTATGTTTTTACCAAGACGGGCTTTGATTAATGTAGGTCTCTTCATTCTTATAATCCTGGCTTCCATCTCATTGAGTACTTTTATGCAGCGATCAAAAACAGTGCCTGTGTCACCGTCCATAACAGCTCTAGCTTCTTTAAACACCCAACTTCTGCCCAATCTATAGGACTTACGTTCTAAAATGAAAGTGTCTGCTAGCACTGCAATTGGGGCAACTACAAAAAGTATCAGAAAAAGTACAGTTGCCCCGTCTAGCCGGAATGCTGTGATACCTACAATCCAAAAATATATTACGAAACAACCAAAGGCAAGTATAACTGCGGTACAGGTAACACCTACTATTGACAGGATAATTGGTGGGCGGTTACTGGGTTCTCGTTGCTCAATCTCTAGAATACGGCTTGAACCTGTCGTGGGTAAATCGCTGCTGTCACTACGTTCAGCATGATTCTTATAACGATCATAGAGCTTATACGCGTAATATATTGCAGAAGGTAGACCCAGAATCAATAAAAACCAGAACCTACTGTCTAGACCTGCTTCCACAATGTTTTACTCCTATGTTTGAGTTTAACTCTATTACTCATACAAAAAGTTGTCAATGCCTTATGGACTGATTAAATAACTTGAGTATGATATGATTATTTTCAGGAGGAAAGCATGGGTAATACTTGGGATGACGTTGCTTATGATATGGCCTCTGCAGAAGAGGCTTGGGAAGAAACTGTTAAGGGAATAAAAGAAGAGGCACTTATTGAATTTAGTGAAGAGCGATACGAAGCATTTTTCATTAGTAATCCAGAAATGCATCTTAATACACTAGAAATAATAGATGAGTCTAAAAAATTACTTGGTAATCAGCATCTCTCTGCTTCGGTGCTCTATTCTTATATTGCGGTTGAAAATATTCTGCGAGACCTAATATTACGACCACTAGTCTGGGGAACATTTATTGACGAAGAGGTAGCTAGCTTAATTACCGAAAGCATACTGAATAATCGACTAGATCAAATACAAAGTTTTCTCTTCCATTTTATCAAAAGAAGTATAAAATTGGACATAATAACGTCAACACGCCCTGATCAAACTACATCTCTTTGGCAAGAGATTAATGAACTAAAATCATTAAGAAATCGTATTGTACATAGAGGAGTAAAATGTGACAAAGAATCAGCTGAGAGAGCCTTTGCAATAGCTCAGTATTTATATAGCGATGTTTTTCTCAGTGTATTATCAACTTCAGGTTTTAAAATAGATGCTGCAAATAAAATTACTCATTAATCTAACTGACTAACATTTCAGCCGTAAATTAGCCTTTTGATTATGAGTCAAACAGTTGATTAGGATTCAAACGCTCCGTTTAGCCAATAAACAGGATTTATGCTTAACAAAGTGACGGAATGTTACCTGCCTTAATCAGTCTG
>CAYUAV010000798.1:0-1921 GCA_964442665.1 uncultured Bacteroidales bacterium | reverse complement strand
AAAAACTCGAATACCAGGAACCATGAATAAAATACTCCTTATCATCCGACGTGAATACCTGACACGGGTCAGGAAACGGGCTTTTATCATAATGACCATTCTGGGCCCGGTAATTTTTGCATCGTTTATGGTTGTCCCCTATCTGCTCGTTAACATGGAAGACTCTGATATCAAGACGATTGCTGTTGTAGAGCTTGACGAAAATAATGCTCCGGTAAAACGCGAAAATCTGGTATTCGAAAATTTATTTACCCCGAAAGACAAACTTAAATTCGATTACCTGAGCGATATCGATGCTTCCACCATTGAAACGCTGATCCAGTATTCGGGCTATTACGGAGTGCTCGTATTAAATCATCAATTGCTTCATCAGCAAAATGTTGAAATCCAGTTTTATACTAAAAAGCAACCCAGTATCGGCATTGAATCGCATATCAGCCAGGCATTGGAAAATTTTCTTTTCGAAAGAAACCTGGAGAAAATGCATCTTTCGCCCGATCAGATCAAATCGTATAAACCGAAAATTCAATTGAAAATCAACCGGCTGGAAAAGGGTGAATTCAAGGAACAGAAACTCCTCAATCTGAAACGGGGAATCGGTTATGCTGCCGGATTTCTGATTTATTTCTTTATTTTCTTTTTCGGGGCCCAGGTTATGCGGGGTGTTATTGAGGAAAAGACAAGCCGAATTGTCGAAGTTATTGTTACTTCAGTTCGACCTTTTCAGCTTATGGCAGGCAAAATTGCAGGTATAGCACTTGTGGGTCTGACCCAGTTCGCAGCATGGATCTTACTTACTATCGGAATTTACCAATTTGCCATACATCAGTTTATTGGTCCCGATAAAATGCCGCAAACCCAGCAAGTTCAGCCTATGGGATCAACCGGCATAAGCAATCCGATAATGCAGGAATCGGCTGAATCTCCTGAAATTGTAGGAGCACTTAATACATTAAAGCCTTCATTTTACTTTTATCTGCTGGGAACATTTATTTTCTATTTCATTTTCGGATATTTATTATATGGGTCAATGTTTGCAGCTATTGGCTCAGCCGTCGATAGTGAGACTGATACCCAGCAATTCATGTTGCCCGTTACAATTCCCCTCATCATTAGTATTATAGTAATGATCAATGCCATAACAAATCCTGAAGGGCAACTGGTTTTCTGGTTCTCTATAATTCCATTTACCTCTCCTGTTGTAATGATGGCACGGATCCCCTTTAATCCGCCCACCGGAGATTTAATACTTTCGATGGCTCTGCTTGTGGGAACCTTCCTGGCAATGACCTGGATAGCAGGCAAAATTTACCGTACCGGAATTCTTATGTATGGTAAAAAAGTAAATTATAAGGAAATATTTAAATGGCTGACCTATAAGGATTAATTTATCTGTCGGTGATGCGCTAAAAAATTAAAAGGAGATTTGTACATTTACTCATCCTTAACAATACTTACACACTTTTTATGCGCGTTGCCGTTCTCGATTTAGGTACAAATACCTTTAATCTCGTAGTAGCCGAAAAAAACGAAATAACTCCCTACTCGATTCTTCACAACAGTAAATTACCTGTTAAGCTTGGAGAAAGAGGAATTAATGAAGGGGAAATTTCCCGGGCTGCCTATGATCGCGGAATCGAGGCTGTTAACAAGCATTATGAAACTATTAAACGTTTACATGCCGAAAAAATCATGGCTTTTGGCACATCAGCACTGCGCACTACAAAAAACGGGAGTCAGTTTATTCTGGCAATAAAAAACAATACCGGAATAGAAGTTGAGATCATAACCGGTGACAGAGAGGCTGAACTTATTTATTATGGAGTCAGGCAGACGCATCCGATGAATAAGGGAAAATACCTCATTCTTGATATAGGTGGCGGAAGCAATGAGTTAATTATTGCCGATAAAAACAGGATTT
>CAYUAV010000797.1:0-1923 GCA_964442665.1 uncultured Bacteroidales bacterium | reverse complement strand
CAGTAAAATTTTGCTTTGTATCTGCAGCAGATACCATACCTGTAACCGATCCGTTAATTGAATATACCGGCCGTATCGACTTTTCGGTTCCTGAGGCACCGGGGTTTTCATACTCAGGCGTTTCGATAAGGGCATGCTTCACAGGGACAAGCATTTCCATGATCATGGACGATAATGTCGGGCAGAATTATTATAACCTGATTCTGGACGGCAGGTTGCTTGACACTGTGAGGATCACCACAAATAAAAAAATATACCCTATAGCTGACGATTTGGAAGATACAATCCATGAAATTGAAATATTTAAACGAACAGAAGAAATGTTCGGGAAAACACAGTTCTTCGGATTTGTTTTGGATGAGGGAGAAACCCTTACTGCTATTACCAACGAAAGGAATAAACTTATCGAATACATAGGGAATTCCATTACATGCGGATATGGCAACGAGGGTACAAATGGCGAAACTTTCGGGCCGACCACTGAAAATCATTATATGACCTATGCAGCCCTGACATCAAGGAATTTTAAAGCCCGTCATTTAGCGGTGTGTAAATCAGGTATAGGCATTTACCGGAATTACGACGGACCGGTCACAGGAAATACCGACTGCATGACTAATTATTATACCCGTATTTTTCTTTACGACGAAAACCCGAAATATTCCTTTGATGATAAGCCTGATCTGGTATGCATAAACTTAGGTACAAACGATTTTAGCACCATCGGAGGCGATTCTGCATTATTTATAAGTAATTACTTACGATTGATCGATACCATTCAGACTAAGTATACTATGCCGGATATTATGTGTGTGCTGGGTCCGATGCTTTCCGGTGCTACCCTCACAAAAGTGCGTAACTATATAACATTTGTGGCCGATTCAGCCAATCGTAAAGGAAAAGGGAATGTTTATTTTTTCGAGATGTCACAGCAGACAGGAGCTTTGGGTATGGGAATAGACTATCATCCCACAGTTGCCCAGCATATTAAGAATGGAATGGAGCTGACCCGGTATATACAATCCTTAAAAGGATGGAAAATCAATCCACTGGTTATAAAAGCCAGTTTAACCGAAACCCGGCATATCCAACTGGAATTTAACACTCCGGTAGTCGATACCGCAAATAGCTATTCAGGTTTTGCTGTTTTCGGCAACGATGAAGAATATGCTATTGACACCACCTATCGTGATCGGGCAGACCATGCCATAATACATATCTGGCTTGAACTCGACATGGCGAGAGCGAAAAGGATCAACCTTAACTACACTCCAGGAATGATTTATTCAGAGGATTCCGTAAAGGTCGGATCCATTAGTTATCTTCCCGTGAAGAATAACTCTGCCTATACAGGCCTTTCATTAAATGAGCATCACCAGGCTGTTATTTATCCAAATCCAACCGATTCAGGCATTTTGAATTATCGGATGGATGAATCTTTTTTTACCAGGGGAGTAGCCTCCTTTGAGCTATTTTGGGTAAATGGAATGAGCATGATGAGTGGTATGATTTCCGGAACCGAGGGCTCTATTGACTTACGTGGTAAAATTCCAAAAGGAACCTATTATCTGAAATTTATATCCGGTGATTATACGTACATCAAACCGATCGTAATGGAATAATAATGATTTTCATGCAGGTCTGCATTTATATCACGGAGTACTTCAGGAAAAATAATCCTGTCGAAATTGATTGCATAAGATTCTAATAATATTTTTCAAAACTAAAAGGAATATATTTGATCTGATTTTTAATAATTAATCATTCTATAAATAGATATAAATGAAACAAGAAATCATCAAATCAATCATTGGAATAATTGTTCTTCTTATTCTTAACTCATATTCAATATGTTCTCAGACGATTAAAATAAGTGCCGGCAGCAACCAGATTGTTAATTGGGAAAGTTCACACTCGGCACAT
>CAYUAV010000796.1:0-1930 GCA_964442665.1 uncultured Bacteroidales bacterium | reverse complement strand
ATTTAGGAAATAATATCTATATATTCGCTGATGTGTATTTTGATACTATTATTTATGAAAAGCTTATATATATTGAGATTCAGGATCATGATGGTGATGAACTTAAACGTTATCTCGTCAATACTGATGGAGGTTCTGTTTCTGTAACTTCTTATGGTGGCAATGGGGGTGAAGGAGGAAGGGGTGGTAACGGCGGAGATGGAGGTAGGGGAATTGACGGATCCTGGAAAACCGAGATTAGATGGGAGAATGACAGCACATTCAAAGAAGTTCATATACAACTCCAGGGGAGCGATGGTGGTGATGGTGGTGATGGTGGAAATGGCGGTCGCGGAGGTAATGGTGGCGATGGGGGTAATATTTATATTGATTATACATCATTCGCAGAACCTTATCTTCCCCTGATTAACGTTAAAAGTATTGCCGGATCAGGAGGATCGGGAGGTGTGGGAGGGAATCACGGTGACGGTGGTCAGGGCGGTACGGGAAACCCTTCGGGTAATTCGGGAAGTTCCGGTTTCTCTGGTATGTTTGGATTTAGTGGTTTTAGCGGTAATAAAGGTAAAGTGTATTATAGCCTGGTAAACGAATAATTGTTACATATTGAATTTATTGTATTAAAGTTAAAATGTGTCGAAAACATAATTTGAAGAATTACAATATCTAACGATTCATAAGTTTTCATCCTCTATGAGGAATTAATAGAACACAATTACACACTCTTAAGAGTATATCGTATCAGAAGTTATTGTCGATTATTCGATAGATAAATTTATCAACACCACGAAAAATATTTTAAGAAAATAAAGATTTCGAACCAAACACTTTATGTTCAAAAAAATGCTGCAAAACAAATTGCAGCATTTTCTTTTTATACATAATCATTACTTTAATAACAACCGTTGAATTTCCAAATTAGAATCTGAGGACACCGTAATATAATACAAACCTTTGCTCATATTTCTGAGATCGGGAACAGACGAACCGTTTAGGGAATTCGATTCAATTAACATACCCATAGTATTGTGCACCTGATAGGCAATACTGTTTTCGCCGTACAGTTCAATATTCACAAAACCTTCCGAGGGATTCGGGTATAGGTTAAATAAAAAACTGTTTTGAGTATTTCGATTGAAAATGGAATTCGCATGTCCGCCATCCACCGGGCTGATCTCATCATACAACAGGTTAAAATCCTCCTCGGTGTTTCCTGCAGTTGCATACCGGCAGCCACCTTTTATCACTACATACCAGGTAGTGACAGTTGTGGTATCAGGTATGACAAATGAATTTGATTCCAACGTTAAATCTCCTCCGGATCCCATCACGATCCAGGACAACCTGAAATCTTCTTCAAAAGTACCATCAAAACCGATCTCATAAATTGAATTATAAGGCTCGTCTTCCCAACTGGACATCTGGTAACGGAAATCACCCGTACCTGCATTAAAATCTTCGCCTTCTGCGGGCATTCTTGAGGATAAAATCAGCTCGGCCCATGTATTCTCCAGAACATGAAGAGTACCATTCTTACATGCTCCGCCGAAAGTGTAGGAATTTCCGGGAACAATCGTAACTTCCTGATATACGTAAGCTCCGGTTTGTCCATAGCTTTGAATGCTCAGACACCCTCCCGAACCGGCAGAAGGTACATCTTCGGTGTAGTTAAAAGTTATCGTGCCTACATCAGGGGCATCGGATCGCCAGAAAGATGTCCAGGAGTCTTCGGTCCGCATATTGCCATCCCAATCAATTCCTGTGCTATGCCGTATGTAAAACCTGTTATTGTTATTGTTAAAACAAGTAGAAATTTTTTCATAGCTACAGATTTATTAGGTTCAAATTGCAATAATTTTTCACAGAAAAGGTAGAAGAAATGACGAGCTTACATTCATGTAAAATGTATTTATGTACTGATTGTTTTGTTAAT
>CAYUAV010000795.1:0-1932 GCA_964442665.1 uncultured Bacteroidales bacterium | reverse complement strand
TCATCAGTCCTTATAAAACACCGCCTACTAATCTTTCGGTGGAATTCGAAAATATTAAGGTATACGATAAAGAGTCCTGCAGTGCCTGTCTTTCAACCTTAATGCTTTTTCTGCGAAGATTTAAAGATGACATGCGTCCCTATGTCCTGCATGATGGGAAGTTCCATATTGCAATTGGCAAAGGTGTAAGTGATGCCATTGAAGGAACTGTATTTGTAGGTAATTGTACGGTATTCATGAAAGAAAAAGGCGTTGTAATCAAGGGATGTCCTCCTGTTCCCACACGTATTTACGAAGCCATTACCGGTAGAGAGCCCGATGAGAACGAACCTGAAGTTCAGTAAACGTAATGGTGAATATTGTTAATATAGCTACTATTATGAAATAGGGAATTTACTATTTTTATCAGCCAAAACATCCGAAATCATTTAAAACAATTCCGATGAGACGATTTCATCTGATACTACTCCTCAATGTACTCATTATTTGTTATGTATATCCTCAGGAAGCAGAAAAGGCCTATAAGAAATATACGAGATGCATCAACCAGGAGGACAGGGAAAAAGTACAAAAATTCCTTAATAAAGGATTTGATATTAATGCGCGTGACAGCGACGGAAAAACTCCGTTATTGTATTGCCTGCAGCAGAACAAACCTGATTTTGCCAGATTCTTAATTGACGAAGGTGCTGATATTTATCTTACCGATTATAGGGGAAATACCTGTTTGCACTATGCCATAGAAAATTGCAGTCCCGATAGTATAGTATATGAACTGATTAAAGCGGGTGTCAATTTCAGAGTGACCAACAACGAAGGATATTCTCCCTTTCACTTCAGCATACTTTTTTCCTGTCCCGATCTGTCGTTTTACCTTATCGGGAAAGGTGCCGACTATTATCTCGTAACCGGATTGAATGAAAATTCACTGCATCTGTCAATCGAATCGGGTTGCGATACACTTTCCTATTATCTTCTCGAACATGATATCGATACACGCCAACCCAACAACAGGGGAAATACTCCTCTCTTATCAGCTATGGATTTCAGACGTCACGATATTGCAGTAAAGTTAATAAATATGGGCGCTGATATTCATGTCTGGAACAATGACAGTCTCGATGCACTTTTTTTTGCAGTGGTAAATCAGGATACCGGAATTGTAAATATATTGCTGGAGAAAGGTGCTAAAATTAAACGACCCATGAACCGGGAACCGCTAATCTATATTGCAGCAAGTAATGAAGACGAAGAAATAACCAAACAACTCTTGCTCCATGGTGCCGAATACCCTGCTGCGTGCGAAAATAATGATATGTGCTATAATTCAGCCTTTGTCTATTATGTGAATGCTGAGGTGGCAGATGATACTTTAAAAACCGATTTTATTCTGAAAAGTCTTTCTGCATATAAAAAAGCGAAAGAAATGTATATGAATGAATTAAATGGAGTACGCGTAGACAACACATTTAAGTTCTTTGCGGAAATTGCTATAGCGGCTGCTGTTGATACTTATCCCAATTTTGATTATGAAGCAGAAAGAAGATATTATCTGAAAGACCAGATAGGTAAATGTGAAACGCATATCGCCAAATTGGAAAAATCGCTCGCGAGCCTTACTAATACAGAAATTCCCGGTAAAGAAGAAAATGAGCAGGGAGAGCCTGTAAGTGATACTTTAAATGTGGAATCACCGTAAGTTATAGCGATATACAAAGCTGTACCCGTATCAATGCTTTCCATATCCATTCGTTACGATACCAAGGATCAAGTGAGGGATCTTTGAATTCTCTTTTCTCCCTTATCTGCAATATCCAACCCATATCGGCATTAATGGCAATAAGACTATTAAAATTGAAATCGCGGCCAGCAGATAAATTAATGTAGGAATATTTGTATTTATCACTGTAAATATATTACTTTGTGAATAAG
>CAYUAV010000794.1:0-1932 GCA_964442665.1 uncultured Bacteroidales bacterium | reverse complement strand
ATATTTATTTGCATGACATAATAATCATTAAAAAATTTAAACAGGTTCTTAATATTATGGGCCCGCCTTATATTAGGTTTAGGATCGACAGAACCAATTATCCGGCAACCAGGGATTGCAGCAGTCTCTTTAATGCATTAAAGGTGTTGAATTACTTATATGCGATAGTAATTTTGAACGAGGATATTTTCAATATAAATTTGAGAAACTCACGCTATTACATGGTTTTGAATTTTTTAATGCCAATAATTTGTAGAATACTACCCAATACATTTATTTCTTCAAATCTTTCCAGATATTTTTCACCTTCTCCTCTCCTTTAAAGTAATCCACTTTCGATTGTTTCTCGTAAATACCAAAGTTGGGATAAAAATTGATCTTACCGGAATCAGGGTACTCAGTTACATCAAAACCAATATTAGTCCTGATATCAAGATACACACAGGAAGCTCCTGTATGATTATAAAGCTGATGGGCACTGGTCTCCCCCGTTTCGAAAAATACAATATCACCCTGATCAAGAATTTGAAGTCCTTCAGGCGAACGTAGTGTAGCCGAACCGGAGAAAATCACAAACAATTCCTCGGAATAGAGATGAAAATGATATGGATAAGAAAATTTTCCCGGATCGAGCGAACGTATATCAAATATCAGATGTTTCGATCCTGTGAGTTCTGCCAATCGGGGAACACATGTGTGCCAGCTAAACTCACTTACTTCGGATTTGTTTTCAGTAAATTTTAATTCATTTGGTTTAATAATGGTTGGCATGATCATTAGTTTACTTGTTAGTCATTCTCCTTTATCGGACTCGATACAGTAATGATCAGTCCTATCAGAGGACTGAGCAGTACAGACCAAAAAACGGATTTACCATATCCTATCTTTCGTTTCCTTCCTATGTATTGAGCTACAATATGGGTCAATACAATGTAGATAACAACCGCGATAATTAATATGTAATTCATATTGCTTGGATTTTAAGACATTAATGATGGAATAAATTCATATTATCTTATAATTGGGTTTTGTCATGATCCCGGTCTATCCAGACTTTCATTTTACCTACACCCCTGTTCGACCAGAGATAATAAGGTATTAATGTAGTTTTTGCCGGATACCTATTCAATCCGGTTGTATGTTTGGTATCATCATTACAATATACACGACCTGTAATAACATTCCTCCCGCCCAATAAATTGTCATCAAATTCGATGCTATAAACCGCAGTATCAGGAATTGTCATCGTTGAGATTTTTTCTCCATTATCGATCTCTTCGGCGCAATAAACAATCGGGCCATATTCGAAGGCAACTTTATTTCTGTCATTAACTATTTTTTCATCAGCAATCACACGATTAATATGCATAGGAAATTGTATTTCAATGGAATCTCTTTTCTGCCATTTCCGTGTTAATTCAATGTAACCGTTTTTGGTATTTTTTTCTGAAATATTACCATTGACCGCAACTGTAACTTTTCCGGGATTCTTTTCGGTGTATTCATACAAATTACCCGGTACAGCCTCATTTCCGGCCCAGTAAGGGATGCGAAGTTTTATGGTGAAACTGGCTGAAGTTTCAGGCTCGATTTTCAATGTTATATTACCATTCCATGGATAATTGGTCTGTTGTTCAATGTTAAAAGCAGTATTCTCCAGTTCAATTTCAGCACGGTTCGACATATAAAGATTTACGAAAAGTGTATCCTTATTTTTCGCATAGATCAATCCGGGTATGGAAGGAATAAAGCGTATCAGGTTTGTAGGGCAACAGGAACAATCGAACCACGATTGTCTGGTGCATGCACCCTGATTGAATGGATAGCTGCCATCCGATTCCAGTGGATTGGGATAAAAGAATTTAGTGCCATCTTCCGATATGCCTGCAATAAGTCCGTTATATAAAGTTCGTTCCAGAACATCATAATATT
>CAYUAV010000793.1:0-1938 GCA_964442665.1 uncultured Bacteroidales bacterium | reverse complement strand
CCCGGCACTGTAGTCATTCCGTTAGACCAGCCCAGGGCACGGCTTATTGCATTTATGTTCGAACCTGCCAGTGAAGAATCCTTCCTCAGATGGGGATTCTTCAATGCCATTTTCGAACAGAAAGAATATTTCGAAACGTATGTGATGGAGGAGATGGCACGTGAAATGATAGCAAGGAATCCGGAACTTGAAAATGATTTTGAAAAATGGAAGACATCCGATCCTGAAAATGCTGCAGATTCCTATAAACAGCTTTTCTGGTTTTTCAGGCAGACACCCTATTTCGACAGCAGCATGAATGTTTATCCAGTGGGTAAAATATATTCCGGAGAGCTCCTGGAATCAATACTGAAAAAAAATAATCAATGAACTGCTTCTGCATTAAAGAAAATCAGTTTATAATAGCCGGCTCCCGCGTCTGAACACTGAGAACCAATTCCAAAAAAAAGGCACTCACATGAAAACGGACGATGATCAAAACAGAAAATTCAAACATAAAAAGATGTATTATCCCATTTCAATCTTAGTGTGTAGTATACTTCTGTTTAGCCAGGTATGCCTGAGAGCCTATAAGCCTGCCGGTCCATATGAAAACAATGTCATGAGTGCCGAAGAAAACCTGGGAATAGGAACGGGCTGGAGACTGTTTGATTACAACGGGCCACCGTTTAACCTGATACCTCCCCGGAAAAATTTTGTGGGTTGCATCCCGATGCATCAGGGAGGAATTGTTCAGGTGCAGTCCGGAGAATGGTGGGGGTGGTCGATGATGGATCATAACTCAGTTGGCAGGCTGGTATGCTTATCACCGGTAACCTGGGTCGGGGGCTGGCCCTGTTTTGGTCTTCCCGGCAATCTTAAACGTTCACCACAACAACAACTGAATTGGATACCAGGGGTATGAAACCGGGCGATATTGCAGGACTTGCCTTGCTGAACCTGCCGTACGCATGGATTGGCGTTTCAAATATGAAGGATGGTACCGAGATACAGCAATATGATCAGCAAACAGGCCGGACAGATCGTCAAAAAACATATGCTTCCAGAATATGGTTGCGGGCCCGTTGTAATTTTGATACGGAGACAGCAGCATTCAGTTATAGCACGGACGGAGTAAATTTCAGCAGACTGGGAGTGGATTTTACAATGGTTTTTCAGCTGAGAACCTTCCAGGGTGTGCGATTTGCATTGTTTAATTACAGTTCGGATAGCGAAGAGGGCGGCTATGCTGACTTCAATGATTTTATGGTTTATGAGCCCCGCCCTGGTGGACTGACCAGACCGATCCCTTATGGAAAAACAATCACGTTGACCAGTCTTGCCGACAGTACCGTTCTTGTGAACTGGAAGAATTTCCTGCGGCCTGTTTCCCCCGACGGTCCGTTTGCCCCCGGAGATGCATCATATTTTCGGGTTCTGGATCGTGGCAATGGAAGGATTGCACTCCAGTCGGTGGTTGATAATGGATATGTAACCGTGATTGGTTCCGGAGAACTGGCTGAGGTGAGAATTGAGAAAGAGGAAAAGGGTGATGCCTCTGTGTTCCAGTGGCAGGATATGTTACAAGGTGATCTGATGCTGATGTCTCTTTCCACCCACAGGTACCTGTTTGCGGATCCATTTGCTCAAAGTCTCTGTTCTGCAGATTCACCGGGTGCCAGGCCGGATAGAAAAGAAGGTTCCTGCTTTGTATGGGAACTTGTTACCAAATGAATCATTTTATTCAAAAACCAAAACACGGGTAAGGTTCATGCGGGTTGACTGACTGACGAGGCCTTTATGAGATAAAATTTTCCGGCTGGAGGAATGGAGTATTCGTGCAATGAAGAACACTTCATCATTTTTTGCTTCTGTTGTTGACCATTCTGAAGAAAAAGTATAAAAAGTAGGGTATAACTGTTTTCGTTCGGTTTAATAATAAATTAACTTTATATTAAA
>CAYUAV010000792.1:0-1943 GCA_964442665.1 uncultured Bacteroidales bacterium | reverse complement strand
AGGTCCATGCTTTTCGACCATCAGGTGAAGCAGCTGTATGCCTGCCCAAAACAGTATTTGCATCGTTGTTTATGTTAACCACAAGATAGGAATGCAAGCCGGTTTTAGCTGACATTTCCCTGGTGACTGAACAAATGTGCCGGTCTACTTCAACTTTTATATCGTCAGCATAAGGATTATCGTTTCCGTATTTTGGAGCCTGTAGTATAAATTTTCTTTCCTTCTCATAACCTGTAAAATCAGCATCCAGTATTTCAACAAGCTTTGAAAGGCTAAAAAGTTTTCTTTTAAACACCAGCTCTTTAATTGCCACCAGTGAATCGGCCGTGTTTGTATTCCCGTATGTCTCAAGCGTCCCTCCGAGATGCCGTACTCCACCGTCAAAAAGTGGTTTGCCCCTTTTTAAGCAATCATCATATAAAATACTGAATAACAAGTGTGGGGATGTTCGGGCTGCCATATTATATTCAAGTTCTTCCTGGTATGCCAGCTGTTCAACAAAGTATTCCACCTGTTTTTTATAAGCTTCCCATAACTGTTTGTACGATGTAAAATCACCTGCATTACCAGGGGCTAAGCCACTGGCTTTTCCGGTGCCGGGATCAATACCGTTATGCAGGGTTACCAGCAAAGCCTGTAAAAGATTTATCACCCCGCTTGGAGTGCCTATGCTTCTATGATATAATGTATATTCTCCACAACCGAATGGTACGTATTGAACGGCTTCTTCATATGGTACTTTAAAGGCAAATTGCACAGCAGGTACATTAACGTCATCGTTATAGAGTATCGGGTAAGTTGTTCCTGCGCTGATCGTTTCCAAACCTTTTTCAAGCAATCGTTTATCCTGCCCTTCATAAAACCGCAGTGAGATTTGTGGAGTTGTGGTTTTTACCTTTCTCATTGCTTCCATTGCCAGCAGGGCAAACTTGTTTGCATTAGCCTCGTTTCTCCGGCCTTTTCCACCAATTGTAAGGCGCGAATCATAAATACGTTTACGTGTTGATATGGTTTGCCAGTAGCTGCCAATCAAGTCAATGGCATCGTCCATAGACAAGAGGTCTCTATCTAAATCGTTTACCAGAAAGTCACCCAGGTATTCATCCATACGCCCAAAGTTGAGTGAGCCTGATAACTGGCAATATAAGTAACTCAGCTGTATGGCCTCGCGCAATGTCCGGGGTTTATTCCAGACAATATGACGAAGAATATCTTCCATAATTATCAATTCATTCTTCTGTTCCGGGTTTATAGATAGTTCTTTTTGCTCTTTGGCCATATTTGCATAATAAGTGCATACCTCCGAAAACAGATTCAAGGCGTAATGCATATTATTATATAACAATAAGGTATCAGGCTCGGAGGTTATTGCCTTATATTCGTCAATTTCGTCATGTAATCCGGAAATGCCGGATAATAATAGTTTGTCATAATCTAATTGCGTACCGCTTATTCTGTATAATGGAAATGCAATCCCGGAATTTGTTTGCCAATTATCATCCGGTAACGCTATTTTCATTGATTCCGAATAAGATTTGCGGGTTTTAAAGCAGGTTTCTTCCTTTTTCCAATATTCAATCAGGTCATAAAATTGTTTTTTCTTGTCAGCGCTGATTTCAGTTGATTTAAGTATTTCCTCAGCCCTTTCTTCATCAAGAAAGTATTCATACTTCCCAAATTGCTGGGGTGCATAACCTATTGCAAGGTTAAATTCACCTTTGCCTGCAAAGAGATCATTCGTGCCAATTGGCTGCAGCCATAACGGGTATTGGATGCGCATGCATACTAATTCACGCAGGCTAGGATCTGATTCAAGATTTCTATAAGCATCGGTAAATTTCCGGTATAATTCAATGATATGATTCATTTTTCTCCCTCTTATTGTTTAAGATACATCGCG
Source organism: uncultured Bacteroidales bacterium (assembly GCA_964442665.1). GTDB lineage: Bacteria > Bacteroidota > Bacteroidia > Bacteroidales > UBA10428 > UBA10428. Next base: position 43 of record CAYUAV010000792.1, on the reverse strand, counting down.
ACAACCCATTCGTATGAGAGTATCTACCCATTTTGATGTGGTA
>CAYUAV010000791.1:0-1943 GCA_964442665.1 uncultured Bacteroidales bacterium | reverse complement strand
CGGAAGAACATGACGCCAAGTATACGGGCAAGGACCTGGACGAAGAGACGGGCCTCTACTACTTCAACGCCCGCTGGTACGACGCTACGCTGGGACGGTTCATCAGCCAAGACCCCATCAAGGACGGGGTGAACTGGTATAGATACGGAAATAATCCTTCCAAGGAGCTTGACACCGAGACGGGGCCCTACTTTTTCGGCGCGCGCTATCTTGACGAGCGGACCGGTAGGTGGTTAAATTCTGATTCGGCGATGGACGTGCTTAACTTATATGCGTACTGCGGGAATAATCCGCTTAAGTATATTGATCCCACAGGATTGGAGAACCGTTTTGCGCAAATAGCAAGGCAATTACAGAAAGAAGGAACATTAAAATATGATGAGGGAATAGCAGAACAATATAATACCACCAGACATCTGGAAAAACATCAGAAGTTTCATGTGGTAAGTAAAGATGAAGCAAAAGTAGCTATTTTAAAGAATAGTCCTAAATATATTTGGCCTGCAACAAACGGAAGAATTACTTCAGCATTTGGTTTTAGAATAGATCCTGAAAATGCAGAAGAAAATAATTTCCACACTGGTATAGATATAGCAGCAAAAATAGCAGGTACAAAAGGAGAACCGATTTTAGCATCAGCGGGTGGAGAGGTGATTGATAGAAGAACAGGCCAGCCAGAAAGAACAGGAAAAGAAGGAGGATATGGTAATTTTATATTAATAAAGCATCCAGATGGCACTTTTACAATGTATGGACATCTTGATACTATAGATGTAGCAAATGGGGCTAAAGTAAAACAAGGACAGCAAATTGCAACAATGGGAACCACAGGATGGTCTACAGGGCCGCACCTTCATTTTGAAATCCGTAATAAAAATGAAAGAGTTGTTGATCCTATTCCAAGACTTGGACGACCTATTCCTGGTGGCATATCAATTACTGGTGGTGTTGAATGGAAGGATAAAACTTTAATTAATAAATGAAGTAATTATAGTGTGATATAATTGTTAGGAAAAATTATATTTTTTGGAGAAAAAATGAAAACTAAATTATTTTATATTATTTTATTAACTATTTTTATTGGGGGATGCTTTGCTGAACAGAATTATTTTGAACCAGCGGTGTATTATGAAAAAAAAGATTATTATTTTGGCCTAGGAACTTCGGTAGGGGAATTAATAAATATACTTGGTGAACCACAAAAAAAAGAATTGGTTGATGATGAAAAATATAAGGAACGTTATTTTTGGCAAGGATTAAAAATATCCTCTGACAATAAAAATGATATTATTTATATATCTATTTCATCAACGGATTATAGTATTCGTGGAATAAAAGTTGGTGATTCATTATCAAGAGCTACAACGATTTTTAAAGATGAAGGTTATAATAATAAAAAATACCAAAGATTAGATATTCTTATGACTATTGAAGATAAACTTTCATATGTTGGCATTGGATTCAAATATGATGAGTCTAATATCATAAACGAAATTATAATCTATTTTACTTTGTAATTATACAATTATTGTAGTTTATAAAAGAAGTCAAAACCGACGAAGGCGAAATCAGCTGGTATTTTGACGCATATCTGGAGGAAGTCAAATAGGTGGTCCATTATACCCCGCCCGCAAGACGCTTCTCACCGTCGTGGTTCGGCGCTTACACAGAATACGGCTTACCGTCAGTACGCCGTCCGTGGCTACTGTACGCTTGCCCGGCCGCTTACATGAGGGGGCATCATTTTTGCCGGCATGATGAGAATAATATTTAAGTGGCCGGACCGCGCCCGGTAAGCCGTATTCTGTGCACTTGCGGGCGGGGAACCGTAAAGCCGGGCCACGGAAAAGCTTTGTGTTACAGTGGCAGCCTGTTGGCCCGGCCGGGAGACGCGCCCTATTGGAGAGAAAACAACGCGGCGCCTGCCGGCGGCAGCGGCGTGT
>CAYUAV010000790.1:0-1947 GCA_964442665.1 uncultured Bacteroidales bacterium | reverse complement strand
TGAATAAATGGCTGCATAGCTTTGCGTACCGGATAAATATGGGCTGGTGGGTATTTGTACTTTCAGGTACAATGGTAATGCTAATCATGTTACTTACAATAAGCTCACAGTCAGTTAAGGCAGCCAGAAGAAATCCTGTCAAAGCATTGCGATACGAGTAATAAAAACAGAAAAAATTAAAGAACACAAAAACTAAAATAATGATAAAAACTGTAGAACTCTCGAAAGTATTCCGGACTGAGGAAGTGGAACCCACCGCGCTTAACTAGGTTTCGATGGAAATAAAGAAAGGATTATTTGTAGCCATAATGGGGCCTTCCGGTTGCGGAAAATCCACTCTTCTTAATATTGTGGGACTGCTTGATAATCCATCCAGCGGACAGTATTATTTTAACGGAAAAGAAATATCGAAATTTAAAGAACGACAACGTACCGACCTTCGCAAAGGGAATATCGGCTTTGTTTTCCAGAGCTTCAACCTCATCGACGAACTGAATGTATACGAGAATGTGGAACTTCCGCTGGTATACCTGAAACTCAAGGCTTCGAAACGTAAACAGATGGTGGAAAGTGTACTGGAACGTATGAAGATCGGCCACCGGAAAAAACACTTTCCCCAGCAGCTCTCCGGAGGTCAGCAACAGCGTGTGGCTATTGCCAGGGCTGTTGTTGCCAATCCCAAGCTAATCCTCGCCGATGAGCCCACCGGTAACCTCGATTCCAAAAACGGCCTTGAAGTAATGAAACTCCTCACCGAGCTTAACAAGGAGGGAACCACTATAATTATGGTAACCCACTCCGAGCGCGATGCAGGATTCTCGCACCGGATCGTCAACCTGTTCGACGGTAAAATTATTACCGAAGAAATGAAACGGCATTTTGAATCGATTGAGGCGGAGGGTTTGTTGGAAACGTAACAAATTTCTGGAGAGTGAAAACTAAGCATTGTAGCATAATGACGATCATAACATTAAAATATAATTAAGCAGATATGTTCGGAAACCAGATCAAATATATTACCAATTACCTGAAACGAAACAAACTTACCAGTTTTGTAAATATACTAGGCCTGATGGTAGGGTTTACTATTTTTCTGTTATTGGGGTTATATATCAAGTATGAAACCAGCTATGATACAAGTTATACCCATGCTGATGAAACCTACCGGTTGATCGTTAATACTACTCCGCCACATGGGGATAAATGGACCGGAAGGGGAATTCCTGCTCCCTTAAGGGCTGAAATTCAAAATCAAATACCTGAGGTAGTAAGCGTAGGGCGATTATTTCGCAGTTCTGAGGAGGTGTTCCAATACCAGGATAAAGTGTTTGAAGAGGAGGAAGCCTATTATGCCGACCAGGATATGATCGATATACTGAATATCAGGCTCATTAAACAAAATAAGGAATTTCCTCTTGAGCCTGCTTCGAGCATGATCATGTCCGAATCGACCGCCAAACGTTACTTTGGGGATGAGGATCCCCTTGGTAAAATTATTCGACTGCCATGGGGAAACATTGAAGTATCGGGAATATATAAAGATCTTCCGGGGAATATCCATGCACGACCTGATTTGATGATTTCTTACGAGAGCCCGTGGTGGATCAAATTATATAATGACGATAAATGGAATTTTTTCTGGTTACCCTATTATCTCATTACACAACCTGGCTCCGATCCGGGCCTCATTGCTCAGAAAATAACTCACATTTTTGAGACAGTTGATGACCCGACAAACGATGCCAGCAAAAAAGAAATCGAGTTACAAGCCATCAGTGATATTCATTTCGGCAATAAAATTCCGAATGAACCCAATACGTCTGATATTCACGTAATTAAAGCTTTAAAAGGGATCGCATTATTTATCCTCATTATTGTGCTTATCAATTACATTAACCTTTCATCGGCTCAAATCCTGGAGCGTTCTAAACAGGTTATTGTACGTAA
>CAYUAV010000789.1:0-1949 GCA_964442665.1 uncultured Bacteroidales bacterium | reverse complement strand
CGCCTGAACTATCGAAAGAATTGATCGATCGGATCGCTTCAAACTATAAGATGTATGCCGGGTGGTACAAGGAGTGAATTGTTCCGATATGAGATCAAAAAGAACTATATGAACTTAAGAATTTCAGAATATAATAGCCTATTCATCAAGCCAATCCTTATATTCTGCGGAATTTATAAAATCGGTATGATTTACGACAAAGGGAAGGAGATCCTCTTTACTGGCATCGAATGTAAATGCCATTTTATCGAGTAATTCTGTGGCTTTTCCGAATTCTTTCTTTTCAAGATACAGTCGAAGGAGGTTTATATATCCCGTCTCAAATTCAGGCCTCGATTCAATTAACTGGTTAAGACAAGTTTCAGCTTTTTCCACTTCGTCGAGTTCGCAATAGATATTAGCACGAAACACATTAATTAACGGATCGGCTTGGACAATTTCGTCCAGTTTATCAATATTTATCAGTGCTGCCTGGTAGTAACCATGTTTGATAAGTCCATCGAGAGGAATAAAATATTTACCGGGTTCGTCGGGGAAATGCTGAGTAAATTCAATATATGTTTCGAAATAGGCTTTTTTATCCAGTTCTTTGGCCAGGTTTATACCCAAAATCTGGTTCGATTTGGAATAGCGGATATAATTGGGGAGTTTTTTCCATTTTTTGTATGCCTGTGCACTTTTTCCAGCTTCGGCAAGATGGCTAATTTTTTGTTCGGCATTTCGTTTCATCCTGTTTTCAGCCATATGATAAATATTCAGCAGGTATGCTGTATAGATCTGTTCAAATGTATTGCTTATTGTACGAGCTGATGTAAAAATATAACCATCGGTTATCATCAATTTACTATCGCGCGATTCAACTTCGTATTCATGATAATTTATCCCGTAATCCGATACGAGGCGGAAAAGTATTTTCGATTTGTTGTTCTGCTGGTATGCCCGAATAAAGGTAAAGCTGCCTTCCGAACTGATCTCTTTTACTATCGCTGCTCCCAAATCGAATTCCTGCTTAAGACCTTCAACAAAACCATCGGCAAATGCTTCATTAAAAGTATTTTCTTTCTGATTTACTACTACTCTGCTGATCAAAGAATCTGTGTCGAAGCAATGATTGAAATAGTAAGGGTTTCCGCTCGAAATACTACTTTCAAGTTGTTTTGCGAAAGTTACCAGTTCGTCATATCCGACTGCGGCCAGGGTTAAAGCGGAATTTTGTGTGATGAAGAATCCTAATATCAGGAAATAGAATAGTATTTTTCGTAACAGGGAATTCATAAAATCAGACTCTTTCCTTGTTTTACTGGTTTGGGCGTGTAAAGTAGACGACTTATTTGTAAACTGTCCATAAATCGTGATGAGTGGATAGAAATCAGGTATTAAAGAAATTCTCACAATGTATTGAAACGGCTAAAACATAGTATTTTAGATGCATATGTGCGGTTTAGGACAGTCTGATTGCATTTTTATTTACTGCTAATATTGATAATATCAATTATACTGCATTTATTATATTGATTTTTAGGGTGTTCATACTATTTTTATTAATCGGAAAGCAAATTTTCAGCGTATGAAAAGTATGTTTATTTTTAATTTATAATATTGAAAATCAAACTTTTATATAATTAGTATAAACTGGAGGTATTATCATCCGGAGTAGTCGATTTACTCTAACGATCTTTTATTTTTGATTCAAATTTCCTATATTGGTGCATTCCTTAAACCCTAAAGTTTGGCCCAGAACAAACCTTCATATGACCAGCTTTTCAACCATAATATCCAGCTTCGCGAGCAGGTAAAGAGGCTTAAAGAGGAAGTTAACATTCTGCGAAAATCATTTCTGCCGGAGGAAAACTACTATAAAGACCGGTTTTACAGAATTACAGAAAATGTGAACGATGTTGTTTACCGGATGATTCCACGCGCGTAGAATCAATCCCCGGTATGAAGTA
>CAYUAV010000788.1:0-1954 GCA_964442665.1 uncultured Bacteroidales bacterium | reverse complement strand
AAAAAGTGATGGATCATTTCATGAATCCACGAAACGTCGGTGTGATAGAAAATCTGTGTTCCGAGAACTGTGATTACAGCGGTATCATTCTTACCGAAAAAAAACAAGAGTCTATTGCCCTGCTCATGGATTACCTGGCCAGAATAACCAGAGAGGGTGATTTAATCGTAAGAATTAACCACGTCCCGGAAAATAGCACTTTCCTGGCCATATTGCGCGAACAGTATCCGTCGTTGGCAAAATCCCTTTTTCTGAATGAAAAGGTCATAAGCTCCTGTCCCTATCTAGAACTCCCGGCGACCTGGGAAGAGTATTTGCGTACTTTAAACTCGAAGAAAAGATATAATCTACGAAGGAACGTACAATCGTTAAAGAAAGAATACACGGTCGAATTCAAGAAGTATGCTGGTGGTGAAAACCTGCAAGAGCAGCTGCAGATCCTGTTTGAGCTTCATCAAAAAAGATGGCAAGAAAGAAATATCAGTAGCAAATTTAACAGACCAGAGTCAAGAGAATTTTATTTAGATGTATCTAAAGCTTTTTATCAGAATAAATGGTTGGACTTGTCCTTTCTCAATATAAATGGAAAACCGGTTTCAGCGTGTTGGGGATTTATTTACAATGATATATTTCACCACATGACACCAGCCTTTGATATCAGCTATTCTCGTTATGGTGTTGGGAAGATTCACTTAATGAAAATGATCGAGGATGCTATACAAACTGGATTGAAGAAATTTGATTTTTTAAAAGGCACCGCAACCTATAAGTCCGACTGGACAAGTAGTAAAAAAGATAACTTCAGGATAACCATAGCCAGGAAAGGCTTTGGAGGCAGTTACCGGGTCAGGCTATTCGAGATGCTTACAAAATATAGCAATGCTAGAGCGCGAGGCTTTCGTGAGAATTTTAACCTGCTTTTCAAAAAGATACGACCACAAAGAAAGTCATCTGACGATTAATACTTTCCGCCTCCATAAAAGCGGAGAGTATATTATAAAGGCTTTTCTCGGGATTTAATGTAATTGGCCTGTATGAGCAAGCTCAGGCTGGAACCGGGAATAATTTAGATGAACTGGCGTATATTACTTTTTGGGCTACTGGATATTTCAGGGATAAATGCCCTGTGCCGGAAGATATACCGGAACAAGGCCATAATCCTGTATTATCACGGGGTATGCGATGATGACTTCACTCTGCTGAAAGGCTACGATGAAAGGCATATCCCCAAAACACTATTCAGAAAACAGCTGGCCTATCTGAAAAGAAAAGGGTACGTCTTCGTAAATATGTCAGAACTGGTTGAAGCTCTTCAAAATAAAAGAAGTGCCGGAAAATGCGTCGTTTTGACGTTTGACGACGGATTTCGCAACGTGGCGGAGAACGCCTACCCAATAATGAATGAGTTCGGCGCCAGGGGATGTTTCTATCTGGTATCAGGTTCGACAGGGACGGACCAGCTTTTATGGACGGATTTTGTAGAAACATTGATAAGACAGCAGAATACCGGAGACTTTCAATTTATTTACAAAGGGGAAAAAATCGATTATCATCTAGAAGACAAAAAATCGTGTGAACGTGCCATGAAGGATATTAAAGCCAGACTCCGCCTGATTTCCGATAAGGAAAGACGGGAACATCTAAAACAATTTGAGGGCGTTTCCTTGCATAGCGTCCCCAAGGAATTTACTCAGGTGGGCTGGGAGCAGATAAGGGAGCTGGATCCCGGCGTGCTGGAAATCGGCAATCATACCAGGAGTCATCCAAACTGCGCCAATCTTACCACCGATGATGAACTGGAGGATGAGATATATAACTCAAAAATCGATATCCAAAGAAACATCGGTCGAAAGGTGGACCATTTTTGTTATCCGGCAGGTTCCTATAGTGACGGCGTTATTTCCAGGGTAAAGATGTACGGGCACGAAACGGCGGTTACAACTGAAGACGGATT
>CAYUAV010000787.1:0-1955 GCA_964442665.1 uncultured Bacteroidales bacterium | reverse complement strand
TTGCACCGGTACGCTCCTCAATAAGAGCTACCTGTTCGGAAATTGGTATGATATTCTGTAATTGTTTCTCCGAAGCTCCCAATGCTGCAGCAAGATTTGCATCTTCATCGGCATCAATCGCCAAAACTTTTTTCCCCGCGTTAGTCAGAAGCAGCGCTATAGCGGCTGCGATTGTCGATTTTCCAACTCCTCCTTTACCTGAGATTGCAATTTTCACATTAATTGATTCCTGATTAGATATTCACTGTAAATGAAAGCTTCAATTTATGCCCGTTTCAGCCGAAATATTTTTCTTTCATCCGTTTTGAAAGCGCATCGGTTATTTCGAATACTTTCTTCGCATCAGCTATGGCCATGGAACCGGTTCCGCAGGAAGGTGTTATGATAGCCTGTTCCATGATCAGCTGTTTATCGATACCCTTACCTGCCAGGTTGTCCATGACCTTCTCGAAATGGATTTCAAGGCTTTCAACGGTCTGTTCCCTTATAGCAACCGATGTGGGTACAACACCCCATGCTAAAATTTTACCGGTTTCGAGGTGCTTCTTAACATGATCGGAATACATGGCAATTGTATCGCCATAGGAAAAAGCATCGAAATTTACAATATCCACTCCTGCATCCATCAGGATACTCCATTCAGTATTACCGCAGCAATGAATACCTGCCATGGCATTATCGGCATGAACAGCTTCGATAACTTCGTTCAGCAGGGCAACTACGTCTTCGCGAGTAACCGATACATAGGTTGAGCTGCCAAAAGCCGAAAGGATAGGTTCATCGATAAAACAAATGATATTTTCGGCAAAGGGTCTGAACTTCTGAATTTGCCACCGGCATTTCATAGCCAGGGCTTTTACGATTACATCTCTGAACTCGTCATTATAATATACGGCCCTTTTATTCTCATCGACTATGGTAAGCGCAAAGCTGCAGGGACCGGTGGTTTGAACTTTCAGCCAGGGTAATTTTTTGTTTTGTGATTTCAGTCTGCTTTCAAGTGCATAGATTCCCTTCGAAAATTCGGGGGATATAGCCAGCGCACTGCAATCGCCATTTCCTTCGTCAGGATCCATAGCCGTAAGATAGGCTTCATAGAAAGCAGCCAGATCTTCCGAGTAATCTCCCGAAGTATCGAAGTACATACGTCGCTTTTCCCTGTCGATTACGATGCGGGGCATTCCCTCGGAATACTGGATTTCCATCTGCTCGTTCAGCCCGAAATGCGATAGCTGCGGCCAGATGGGAGCGTCGAGGGTTGAAAGAGATAAATCGATTGCATAGTCGATATCATCAAACGGCATGCTGCCTATTGCAGAGGATAAAAATGCGGGTTTAAAAGACATATTTCTGAGTTTTTGTGGTGTCAGACTTATTGTACGGAGTTAGAGTTTATCAATAGCTTCCTTAATGGCCCTGATGTGTGCAGGTGTAGTCCCGCAGCAACCTCCTATAATGTTGGCTCCGGCTCTGACAATTTCGGGTACAAGAGAGGCCATCATTTCCGGTGTCTCGGGAAAAACATCCACGCCGTCGACATTCTGAGGCAAACCGGCATTGGCGTGGACCAGTATGGGAATTTCCCGGTTCACGGCGCGCATTTCTTTTACAATGGCAATCATTTGTTTAAATCCGTTGCCGCAGTTTGTCCCGATGATATCGGCGCCTGCATCGATTGCGGCCTTTGCAGCTTCGGTGGGTGTGACTCCCATCATTGTGTTATAACTTCCGTCAGGTCCTGCCTCAAATGTAAAGGTGGCAATTACTTCCAGGTCAGTATTATCTTTGACCGCTTTTATAGCCATAGTAGCTTCATCTGTTGCGCTCATTGTTTCCACACATATCGCATCGGCACCTCCCTTTTCGAGTGCAATAGCCTGCTCTTTGAAAGCAGTGTAAAATTCTTCTTCCGTGACATCTCCCAGCGCGGTCATTTTTCCGCTGGGTCCTATTGA
>CAYUAV010000786.1:0-1958 GCA_964442665.1 uncultured Bacteroidales bacterium | reverse complement strand
TCAACCTACCTGATAGACGAAATGTGCCAACATATGGTAGTCGTTTGATAAAATAATAATAATCTCAAATCACTTAGTAGGACAAATAACGTAAATACATTATCACAGGAATCGATAAAGTAAATATTTATAGCCTGTATGTAATTGTCAGAAATCTTATTCTTCTAATTCGCCCTCTCCATATAATGAGAATCTGGAATCTCCAGTCGGTTTCATTAAATTCGACATTATTAACTCGTCATCTATTAAATCAACGCTAAGTCCATTTTTATATTTTTCATAACCTGAGTCTATGAAATCTTTGATACTTGAGAGAGATAAAAGTATCGTGCGAGGTATTTTGGCTGCTCTACGAACAAGTTCATCCACTGCCTCCTCCTGTTGAATAGGAATATTTATTTTATTGCAAGTAGAGATTGCTAATTCTTTCATTGAGGAGAAAGTATAAATAAGAGGAATTTGCCTCAGTCTGGTTTCAATGATAGGTTTTAATTTTGTAACATCTGTTACAACAAGAACTACAGGTGTCTCAGGATAGATGTCGAGATAATGTTGCAATCGATCATAATTACCTGGATGGTAATTATCCGCATCATCAAGCCAGGCAAAAGGCCCGCCTCCCCACATACAATTATAAGTAAGTTCCTGAAATAATAGTTTAAAATCTGTTCCAGTTCCTGTTTGCATAAAGGAGGAATGAAGTTTTCTTCCATATCCAGTGCCATCTCCAATTTCTTTGCAGGTCTCACATTCATTGCAGCAGTCGAAACCATTTCTATTTTGACAAAAACGCGCTTTCATTATCAGGAGAGCGGTAGTCGATTTTCCGGATCCCTTAGGGGCAACTAGTGCAACGTGGGCAGATCTATTGGGATCAACTATTGGCCGCAGCAATGGAAGGACTGGTTCAAGGCCTTTCATTTCCGATATGCGTGTCGGTTTAATTCGATGGTGTAAGTCCGGTGATACCATTTTTAAGCTCCTTTTCTCTTAGTATTAACTCCCGTAAGCATTCTTAAAGTTTTTATATCCCATAGTCGGCATACTCTAGGACGATGATCAATCTTTTTGCCATTTGCGTCAGTTATATCTGTTGTCGGTCTTTTTCTTTGTATGCTGATTCTATTTTTAATGAGCGTAGAAATAAGTTTCTTTGAGCCTACTAGAGATTTAAATGTCGAATCGGCATCCTTGGATGATTTGATATATGCGATGAAAGCTTCAGTCGGAATCCATTTTTCATCTAATTCCCCATATCCGCTGTCTCTTATAAAGTAGGCCGCAATTTTTAGTATTTCCTTTTCTATATTATAAAACCTTTCACGCGGGTATAAATCCATAAAATATTCAAGTGCATTTGAAACTTGCATCATATCATTGGGACTAATAAGACCGTGTAACTCAAGTGTTCTGGCCATTACTGCAAGGAAGAAATATGGATTGTTGTTGGAGATGGGTTGACCAATTTGCTTTATTACGCGAGATATAGTCTTTTGCGCGACTAATGAAAAATGTAGCGCTGCAACACAGATATCTTTTGAGTTATCATCACCTAAACAAGTTGGCAGAAGAGAATGACCGTAAATATGAGCAGCGTAGCGGTAAATCTGTTCGTAATTCGACCTGCTGGTAACAATAGCTTTGGGACTATAAATATTTGAACTTATTGTAGCACTATCATAAAAATGATATTGCTGAGAGGAATGGTTTTGGCTAATAAGACATAGCTTTTGAATTGCAGGCCTATACTTGTTGGGTTCTTCGAAAAGTAAAGTCGCCGAATTGCTTGAAATAAAATCGCGGATTGGTCGCAATCCATCGTGAGGCTTAACAATATAACTGTTGAAACATATCTTTCGTAGTATGTGTAGTAAATCCAAAACAATATGTCCTGGCACATCACTTAGAAGGAGTATTCCGTGAGAATCGAAAAGACTGAAACAATAAGTGCTCAGTAC
>CAYUAV010000785.1:0-1958 GCA_964442665.1 uncultured Bacteroidales bacterium | reverse complement strand
CGAGTGTAGTAGCAAATCCTTTGATAGGCCCTGTCCCAAATAAATAAAGAATTATACCCGTGATCAAAGTAGTAACATTCGCATCGATAATAGCTGAGTAAGCATTTTTGTATCCATCGGAGACTGCCATTCGTAAGCCCTTACCTGCAGAAATTTCTTCCCTGATTCGCTCATAAATCAGTACATTGGCATCGACCGACATACCTATTGTCAGCACGATACCTGCAATACCGGGTAAAGTAAGTGATGCTCCCAGTGAAGCCAGTACGCCCATAATGAAAAACATATTGGCCAGAAGAGCGATATCGGCAACCAACCCGGCACGGCGACTGTAATAAATAATCATATAAATCAGAACAACGAAGAATGCTAAGATAAACGAACTAAATCCTTCGTTAACAGCACGTTTACCCAGTGATGGTCCAACAACATCTTCCTGGATAATCCGGGCCGGTGCAGGTAATTTACCCGATTTCAGAAGATTTGCCAGATCCTGTGCTTCATTTGGGGTAAAATTTCCGGTAATCTGCGAAGTACCACCTGTAATTTCTGACTGAACAGTGGGTCCTGAATAAACCCGGTTATCCATTACGACAGCAATCACTTTATGTAAATTTTCTTTAGTAATTTGAGCCCACTTCTTAGTGCCCTCATTGTTCATATTCATCAGCACATAGGCCTGACCGTTAACTTCATCGAATTCCTGGCTGGCGGAAACAATGACATCACCATTCAACGGCGCTTTTCCATCGCGGCTGCGTACTTTAATAGCATACAGACTATAAATATCGGTGGGCTTTTTATTTTCATCCTGGATGGGAAGAGCCGACCACATAAAACGCAATTCCCGGGGGAAAACCTGTTTTTCCTTTGCAATTTTGAGGTATTGATTAATTCTTGTTGTGTCCTTAAAATGTGCCCTACCAATAACAGCTCCCGGTATTGGCTGTCGTGTCTGCGGATCCTGTAATGGATTGAGTATACTAAGCAAAGGATAGGCGTTTTCAATATTTTGAGGAAGCGATGTATCGGCTTCCGGGGATTCGGCAGCTATTTGTTCTATTAATGATAACTTTTCAGTTGTATCAGGTTTTACTTCCTTTACCTGAGCAACAGTAGTATCTTTAGTCGTTTCTTTGCTCTTTTTTTCCTTTTGAGTAGCAAGATATTCACGGACAACTTTATCAGCTGCATACAAGTTCTGAATCAGATCCGTATTATCAAAAGTTTCCCAGAACTCCAGATTTGCTGTTCCCTGCAGCAGTTTTCGAACCCGGTCTTTATTTTTAACACCCGGGAGATCGACAAGGATACGGTCCTTCGTTTCAAGTTGTTGAATAAGGGGCTGAACTACACCAAACTGGTCGATACGGGTTCGGATGATATTGAAAGCATTATTAATAGCACCTTCGGCTTCCTCACGAATAACCTTCAACACCTCGTCGTTTGGTGTATCATAATTGACCCTGTCACGGAGTTCCGGAGTTGTAAAAATCGCCGCCAGCCGTGCATTAGGATCTATCTTTTCAAATGCTTCACCAAAAAGTGTAATATAATCGCGATTGGTTTCTCGCTGCATTTTTTTTGCCAGTACGAGCGCTTTATTGAAAGTAGTATCCTTACTATTATTTGCCAGTGATCTTAGTACGTCAACTGTCGAAATTTCAAGGATAACATTCATTCCTCCTTTAAGATCGAGCCCAAAGTTTACTTCGCGCTCCTGCACTTCACGGAAGGTGAACTTTTTTATCAGAATATCAAATACAACTTCATTTGAAATACTGTCGATATATTTTTCTTCTTTCGCCGGATCACCTTTGGCATATTCTTTCGCTTTCCTATCAATCTCAAAAGCTTTTAAAGTAAAGGAAAGCTGGTAAATACAGACAAGTATCAGAGCGAATACCAGTGTGAGGATGGCTCCTTTGTTACGCATTTCTATCTAATTTTTAAGATTT
>CAYUAV010000784.1:0-1962 GCA_964442665.1 uncultured Bacteroidales bacterium | reverse complement strand
AAAAGTTGTTCTGATTGAAAATGCACAAATTTTAAACGAAGTGGTCGTTGAAGGTCGAAAATCAATTTCAAGAGAGTTTTCGATAAAGGAAATGGACAAGCTGAAAATTTATCTGAGTCCGTTAGCATCTGCCGACCCGTTAAAAGCTATTGCAATGTTACCATCGTCAACCAATACAAGCGAAACAGCTAATCCGGAGCTTAGAGGAAGCGCAGCAAACCGTACAAAGGTGTTTTTAAACGGCGTTCCCGTGAGCAATCCTGTAAGAAATTCACAAATTAATGGAATCGGATTTTACAGCTTGTTTAATCCGGAACTCATAAAAAGCGAATTTATTTATCCTTCAAATCCGCCTTTAATTTATGGAAATACAAGTGCAGGTATTATAGATATTGAAACCGAAGACAAATTAGAAAATAATAATTACCAAATTTCTGTCTCCCTGGCATCAACGGGAATATATGTTTCTCAAAAAATCAGTAAAAAAGACTTTTTTCAATTGTACGGGAACCTGATGTTTTCCAATGGTTTTTTATTTATTAATCCAGGCATTAATAAACAACTGAAGAGCTTTAATTCAAATGATATCGGGTTGAATTATCATAGTGAAATTTCGAAAAACATGACGCTTAATTTTTATAATTATCTTGTTTCCGAATCTTCTGATGTATTGTTAAACCTTTTCACATGGAAGGATAACGCCAAGGCCCAAACTATAAGGGATTTTAGTGTTATAAATTTGAAATATTTTAAATCTAAAAATTATTTTTCGTTCAATGTAGGGACGAATTTCAGCTGTTCACATTTTTCCTATGGTAATATTAATTCCATTGGAAAGCAACAACAGGCTTATTTTTCGCTTAATTATAAGTATTTATTTTTCGACAAATTAAGCGTACAAACAGGTTTAAGCAATGAATATGGGAACTACCATTTTAATGATAAAATACCTGTTTTCTATTATGCTATGTCTCCCGTTTCGCCTTCCTATTATGCAGATACATCGCTTATAAACAAGTTGACCGAAGCCTATATGTATTTTCGTTGGAAACCTTTTAAGAAAATAATTTGGGGAATTGGTTTGCGTAAAAATGTTGACTTTTTTCAAAAAAACAATCCCGATTATTTAAGTTATCAAACAAATATCAGGTATAATATCATTAATAGCAATTCATTGCTTTTTTCCTTCGGAAAATATAATAATCTTACCGAACCAAGTTACTCACAAAAAGAATTTCGGTTACTCTCGGCCAACCATATAGCGTTGGAATATCTGTATGAAACAAAAAAAACGAATATTAATTTGGCGGTTTATTATAAATCCGAAACTGGCGACACAGCGGGCAACAGAAAAATAAAAGGAGTTGAAATTTATGTAGAACATTATATTTCTCGCCAGCTAAAAGCAAGTATATCGAATACTATTTTGAATTCTGAAATCGGTTTACAAGATAAAGAGTATGATGCCGATAATAATGTAGGTTACTTTTTAGTAACAACACTAAGCTATTTCAATCCTAAACTTTTCAATGTTTCGGCTTCCTGGTCAAATCGCCAGGGGAAATTATATACTCCGGTTAGTTTTTCAATTTACAATCCGGATGTTGATTTTTATCAACCTTTATATAGCGACAATTTGAACTCTAAAAGATTTGGGAATTACAACACTATTATCCTTACACTAAATAAATTGTTTTCTATTCACAATAGCGGCCTTATAGTCTTTATCTCAATTTTCAACTTGTTCGATACTAAAAATCCTAAAAGTATAATTTACAATAATGATTATTCGGTTAGCACATTCGATTATTATCAGAGAAGGTCAGTTTATTTCGGCTGTGTGCTGTCTTTCAAATAACTCACCATACTTGCCACGAACCTATATAGCCATGCAGGTCAATGTTTGAAACCATTTGTTAGCCATTAGTTGTTTGTTTTATATTATCTGGGTTTCGTGAGACT
>CAYUAV010000783.1:0-1967 GCA_964442665.1 uncultured Bacteroidales bacterium | reverse complement strand
AAACGATAGGGAATACTTTTCTATTATATTATCTTAATAGAAATGTTTTTTCCATTCATTTATAAAGTTCATTAATAGCGCAGAATACCGAATTATTATTTAAAGTTGATAGTTTTGCAGGATCACCAAACTGTTTTTCTGCTATGTTAAATACGATAATAGAACATCGATCGATACGCAGTTTTACTGATAAAGCAATTGATAAGGCTATTCTTGAAAAAATATTGTATGCCGGTACCCGGGCATCCACCACAGGAAATATGCAGGTTTACAGTATGGTTGTTACTACGCAGCATAAATTAAAGGAGCAACTCTGGGAAGCCCATTTCAAGCAAGATATGGTTAAACAGGCACCTGTCATTATTACTTTTTGTGCCGATTTCAACAGGTTTAATACATGGTGCATGCTGAGAGGTGCCAAACCGGGGTATGATAATTTTCTTTCTTTTTTCACCGCAGCTATCGATGCCTTGCTCGCTGCACAGAATGTGGCACTTGCAGCAGAAGCATTCGGACTTGGAATATGTTACCTCGGTACAACTACCTATATGGCTGAAAGATTAATCCAGATCCTTAATCTCCCTAAATTTGTTGTACCTGTTACTACCCTGGCAATAGGATATCCAAATGAGTATCCGGAACTTACCGACAGGTTACCGGTTGACGGAGTAACTCACTTTGAAACTTATAAAGATTATACTACAGAGGATATCAATAGGATTTACCAGGAAAAAGAATCGCTGGGATCGTCACGAAAACTATTAGAAGAGAATAAAAAGGCAACGCTAGCACAGATATTTACGGATAACCGCTATACTAAAAAGGATAATGTGACCTTTTCAAAGGCGTTATTAAAAGTTATTAAAAAGCAGGGATTTATGAATAATGAAGATGCAGGCGATAATCGGTGATCATTAAGTAGTAAACGGTTTAATAGCTGTTAAATCATGTGCTATGAACCTTACTGCCTGAACCACATAAAAACTTTTAATTCTGAACTTGTCCTTACAACAGTCAGGTGATATACTCTGAGCTTTATTTGTGATCTTCAGTATCGAACTCAATATCAAGATTTTTGGCTATTTCCTTCAAGTCTTGAGCAATAGCCGGTATAACTTGGATGCCTTCTTTGCGGATCATTACCTCTTTCTGACGTTCAATGTCACCGGGGATTTTTACAGCGGGCTTGCCGGGTGCGCTTTCCGCACTGCGGAATGTGCCGATCCATTCGTCCATTTTTGCTTTAAATTCATCGGCAGGTTGAAAGGCATCGATACGCATGGCCCCGAAAAAGTGTCCCGTACCTTCGCCTACCTTCTTATCAAGAACCGGAAGATAAGCTACGGAAGGTGGTACAAAAGGCCCGAAGTTAGCCCCCGAAAGTACGGAGCTAAAAATATCGACAATTGCACCCAGACAATACCCTTTATGGCTCCCGTGTTCATAATCGCCTCCCAAGGGAAGCATTGAACCTCCTGCCTTCAGTATTGACGGTTCAACGGAGGGATTACCGTTTTTATCCTGAACAAAACCCGGCAGGGTCTTTTCACCTTTTTTCTCTGCCACGGCAAGCTTTCCACGCGCAATGGGCGTTGTTGCAAAATCGGCTACAAACGGAGGTTGTTTACCTGCAGGAATGGCAACAGCAATAGGATTTGTTCCTAACAGGCGGCTCACTGAGAAAGTAGGTGCAACCAATGGATTGGCATTGGTCATTGACATTCCGATCATTTCATGTTCCAATGCCATCATAGCATAGTAACCGGCAATACCAAAGTGATTCGAACCCCTTGTTGAAACCCAGCCCGATCCGCTCTTATCGGCTTTTCCGATAGCGATTTCCATTGATTTTGTTGCAGCAACCATACCGTTTGCTCCGTCTCCATCAACAACTGCCGTACTGGGCGTTTCATGTACTATACGAATATTAGGTTTTGTTTTAATCCGGTTGCTTTCCCAAAGTTGAT
>CAYUAV010000782.1:0-1969 GCA_964442665.1 uncultured Bacteroidales bacterium | reverse complement strand
ATTCCACTTTTTTGATCCATAGGTTTATCGGTCCCTCTATTGAGTGAATAACCGTGTTCATGCTTGAATTTCAATATTTAATAATTTAAGTTAGGTTTCGTAGATAATTTCTACCCAATTCATAATCCTTCCCACAAATTTCGATTCATCACCCTCCGTATATAAGTCGACTCTATATTGAACTAAGGAGTCAAATGGATTGAGCAATCCTTTCTCGCTAAGAGGGTCTGCCACCATCCCACTTTTTTCGTTAAGAACTCGATGACTGGTTTCAAAGGCCTTCTCCCGTCTGGGAAAATGGGAGGTCATGCCCTCACCCGAAATGGGAATGTGGACTTCCTAGCATTAGCAACCTAGAGCCTCATCGTCGGGATGAGCTGCTAATATTAAATAGCGACACCCGACTGCTTTTCTCCATTCAGAGAAAACGTGTGAAATGGAGACTTCGGCGCCATGCTGTCTTGTTGTAAAACATATGCTAAGAAAAACTGTTTTATTGTTAGTTGTAAATTCTCATCAATTCGCGATGAAGCCTTTTCCTTACATTCCCGTCCCAGGAATTTCCGTAGAAACGCTCGAGCAGGCGCAAGGAGCTGCTTTCATCCGCATATTGTCGTCCGGAAATAAGTTGATCGAATCGGGATCTGAGTTCCTCAAATGAAAATACATAAACGGGATATCCTTCGTAATCGAATATCGTGCTGACACATCTCGGACAATTGGGGGCATAGTCGTGAAAGATAACCGGTTTTCCGGCGGCCAAACATTCATCACCGATGGATGTGTGCTTGGCGATTATAATATCAGCATTGGCGGCAAGATCATATGAAACATTAAGCTTATCGTAGTCGTGGTTGATCTCGATATTGGGAAGGAGTTCTATCATTTCACAAATATCCGTAAAATATGGGAGAGATGACCAAACATCGTCTTTGCCGCGTATGATGAAGGAGGCATGGGGAAATTTGATCGCCAATTTGATTATATCCTTATAAAAAGCTTTGTTGTTTTTCCAGTTCGCTATAGTGTAACCGTAATTATCGATTTTATCCGGCACAGATGGATAATCATAGACCACCACCAGACAACGGTTTTTCCTCAGATCATGACGCACCGCATGAACATTTTTTTTGGAGCAAGCGAGCAAGTCATTCCGGACACAGCCGATGGCTTTTAGCTCGCCAACATGGCAAAAATCGTTTGCCTTTACCTTCTGGATAACAATATCACTTGCAACAAAATAAGAATCAAAAATCAAGCTGAGATTGGGATAGAATGACTGAATAAACCGCTCCTGTGTCGCAACGACTTTTATGCTCCGAGCCTGCAAAGCCAGGGCCAGGGATTTTGGGAACAGGTAATCGTAGCCGACTAAAGCGATTTTCGCCCTGGCAAAAGGGGCCAACGACTCATAATATCGCTTAAACGCTAAATATGCCAAAATGAGTAAGAACATTTTCAACAGAGGATGTTTTTTGTCGTATTTCCTGATTGCAATACGGTTTTCTAAACATAATCGAATAAACTCTGCAAAATATTTTGGATAGTGGAACGGTGAAAATTGCAAACACGAATGAGGGATATTTTCCTTGTCATAAAATGTCCGCGGTTGTGAACAGGCTTCATCAGGTGTTGACGCTGCGGATAATACAATATGCAAGATCTTTTCTCTATAAAAAGGATTTGCCTCATCAGCGCTATAATATTGATCTTTCTTAAACAATTTTCCATATAATACGCCTTGGAGAGGAAAGTATAATAACTCGTATTTAGTTACATCAAGGGTCTTTGTCGACGCCCGCCGTTTTTCTAATTGCTTACCTAGCCTTTTCATCTTCGCAGCAACAAAACTGAAGCCGAGTTGTATTGAAGTAGACAGACAATTCGTTAAGAGCAAGAGATAACAGAATATGTCCGGGCATATGTTAGTTATTTCCTTCTTCTGCTTTTTAAGACACATATTGACCAG
>CAYUAV010000781.1:0-1969 GCA_964442665.1 uncultured Bacteroidales bacterium | reverse complement strand
TTACGAACAGACCGAGACCGAGGAACAAATTTGAATACAGAAGCATCCGGGGCATTATGTTTTGGTTTTCCATTTTTCGGCTTCGGATTATTCCGCTGTACTCAAGATACTTATCGAATTTGCGAAGCGAACCAAAAGGTACAGCCAGTACCGGCAGTAAAGAAATCAACCAATAGCTGTAATTGAGTATCCGTGCTCCTTCGGTTAAGTGTTCGTAAAACAAGCCGAAGAGAACGAACTCATAACCTAACATAAACAGAAATGCACCGATTCTGTTGAATAAAGGCTCGTCCTCCAAAGTGAATTTACGTAATACGCCTTTGATGCTCCAGCAGGCAAAATAAAGAGCGACCAGACTTGTTAGTATCATGATAGGAAGCTCAAATTCGTAGAAACTTCCCGTTATACTTTTAAACATTTTTATCCTTCTGGCGGAGATCAACAGCCGGATTAAAAATGGCCCCAGGAAAAATGCGATAAGGATAATGGTCGCTATGTTACTTTTCTTTTTTTTACCAACCGGTTTTATGGACGATAGTAAAGCGACTGAATTTATCAGAATAGCTACCGATATCAGGGCAAGAAAAGTTTGTCCCAGCCAGGAAGCGCTCTCTTCCCCGAGCGAGCCGAAAATTATGATAAGAAGGAAATTTATCCCTGTAAGCAACAGTACGATGAGGTTCTTGCCTACAAGAATACCGACCGCCTTTTTGCCGGCGGTTACAGGAAGCATTCTGAAGAAGTCGTAAGAATTTCCGGTAATTTCATTTGTTATGGCTGAGCCGGAATTATAAGCACCCCAAACCCATAGAAGCAGAGCTTGCAGAATTAAAAACTGATAACATAGGCTTATGGAAAATCTTGCCGTATTATCATACATCTCCTGATATTTATAGGCGGTGTAATTGATATATAAAAGTAATACGACTACGGAAACATAGATAGTGATATAAATCCAGAGCTGTTTGGGACGCATCAGGCTATAGCGATAACGTCGTATCAATGGATTGTTTATAATCACTTTTTTAGCCCCGTCAAAAAATTCTATTCGTTGTCGGCTGAAATCTTCATGAACAAATCTTCGAGGTCTGTCTTCTCCTCGTGGAAACTGAATACCTTTACGCCTTTTGAAACAAGGCGCGAGTTCAGCTCTGCCAATTCAGCTTGGCTGGCATTGATTTCAACGGTTATTTCGTTGTCCCGGATATTCTCAATTTTTGCATTCGGAAATTCTTTGATTAACTGGATTGCCTGCTCGCAATTTTCCAGCACGGATATGCAGATTTTTTTCGATTCGAAAACCTTTCGTTGAATCTCGTCCACGGCGCCGTGCATGGCAATCCTACCTTCGTTCATTAGCGCGATATGAGTGCAAAATCCCGACAATTCCGTTAATATATGAGAGGATATGATAATAGTTTTTCCTTCAGTGCTTAGCTTTTTCAAAACCTCGCGCAACTGAATCCTTGCCTTTGGGTCTAAACCCGAGGCTGGCTCATCCAGAAGAAAAACGTCAGGATCGTGCACCAACAACACCGCTACGCCCATTCGCTGGACCATGCCCCGTGAAAGGTGACGGATTAAATCATTCCTTTTATTTTCCAGTTCGACGTATTGCAGTACTTCAGTTATACGCTGTGGTATCAGATCATTATCAACTTTATATGCTTTTGCGAAAAATTCCAGGCACTCCCGGAGTGTAAGGTCGTTATAAAGGCTGAAGAAATCGGGCAGATATCCCACATGTTTTCGTATGTCGAGATATTTTTTTGCTGAGTCGTACTCCAACAATCGAATAGAGCCGTTCGTTGGCCGAAGCACAGTTGCCAAAATTCTTAGAAGCGTGGTCTTTCCCGCCCCGTTCGGGCCGATAAGGCCCAACACTTGCCCCTTCTCCACAGAAAGGTTTACGTCATTGACGGCTACTACCGTGCCGTATTCCTTTCTGACGTTTTTTATTTCAACGATT
>CAYUAV010000780.1:0-1979 GCA_964442665.1 uncultured Bacteroidales bacterium | reverse complement strand
ACTATACTGTAATACAGGGCCTTCCTGCAGAAAAGGAAACGATGAATGATTCCTGGATTACCCATGCCGGTACTTCAGAGATGCTCCTACTGATCCTGGAAGCAGATATTATTGTATGCAGGGCCGGATACAGTACCATTATGGATCTTATTACTTTACAGAAAACAGCCATTCTGATACCCACTCCAGGTCAGACCGAGCAGGAATACCTGGCTCGTTATTTGTCTGAAAAGCATTACTTCTATCAATGCAGACAGGATCAGCTGAGATTGGATTACATAATCCCCGATTTCGAAAAACAAAGTTTTAACAAGTTTCCCGTTCAAAGCAACAGTAATATCCTCAGCGTTTTTTTGCAGACCCTTGTTGACAAAAGAAATAAACCACCCCGCTGCAAACAGGCGGGGGATCAATAACGTTTAATATATTTCAATCGGCCCAGGGGAGAGGAATAAAACCCATTAAAAAATAAACAACATTCTATTTGGCCAGCTGTAAAAGAAAAACGCAAACTATTACTAAACCGGCTACATAACCTGTTATAATCTGTAAGAGATTGTGTGATTGTAGCTTAAGCCTTGCTGTGGCAACGATACCCGATATCAATATCGCAACTGAAAGGAAAAATGTCATATCAAGTGTGTAAAGTAATGATAACATTAGTATTAAACCGGTAAGTCCTCCTAAACCTGCCATATGAATGCTTATCTTCCAGAAAACAGATACTAAAAGCAGTATAAAAAGTACAACCACACTTGAAAAAAGAAAGGTATCGATAACCCTGATCGAAGAAAACCTGGACACCAGATAATATCCCAGGTAGTAACAAATGGCTGAAAAGAAAAGTGGAATTATCCTTTCTCTCCGCTCATTAAGGGTAATATGCTGAATATTTTTAAACAGGTATAATGCCGGCACCAGCGTAAGAGGAATTAAAACATTACTCAGAAAAACAATAGAATAAATAAAACGCTTGAATTCATCAGGAATATCGGAAATATAAATCCCGGCATTAAAAATAACCAGTATACCGATCATCGACATCAAAATGGGATGAAAGAGGTAGGTGAGAATGGTTGCAATGCGTGTAATCATTTCTGTTCAGTGTAACTATAATTCTTTACGTAAACGGGCGACAGGTATATTCAGCTGCTCACGGTATTTCGCTACGGTCCGGCGGGCAATATGATAACCTTTTTCCTGTAATATGCCAGCCAGCATGTCGTCGGTCAGAGGTTTGTGTTTATCTTCATTATCGATGCAGTCCTGCAATATCCTTTTTATTTCCCGGCTTGAAACCTCTTCGCCATCATCAGTTTGCAGTCCTTCGGAGAAAAAGAATTTAAGCGGGAAAATACCAAAGTGGGTTTGAATGTATTTGCTGTTTGCCACACGCGATATGGTGGAAATATCCAGTCCGGTAATATCGGCAATATCTTTAAGGATCATGGGTCTAAGCATGGTTTCGTCTCCCTCATCGAAATATTCGCGCTGGTATTCAATAATTGCATTCATAGTGACAAGCATGGTATTCTGCCGCTGCTTAATAGCATCGATGAACCATTTCGCCGAATCAATCTTCTGTTTCACAAAGTTTATTGCTTCCCGTTGTTCCGTAGAGGGTTTTTCTTTATTTTTTGCATATGACTGAAGCATTTCCCGGTAAGTACGGCTGATCTTTAAATCGGGAGTGTTTTTTGAATTTAGACTTACTATTAGTTCGCCCTCATTGTTTTCGAGTATGAAGTCGGGGATAATAACCAGCATGGACTTATTGAGCGGATCGCTGAAAGCACTTCCGGGCTTCGGATTCAACTTCAGTATTTCATCGATGGCAAGCTTGAGTTCTTCATCGCTTATGCCCAGCCGGTTCCTGATCTTATCGTAGTGTTTGCGCGTAAACTCGTCGAAATGATGCCTGATGATCTTTTCGGCTATGGCTATACCCTTTATTTCCTGGTCTTTATTCCTGATCTGCA
>CAYUAV010000779.1:0-1982 GCA_964442665.1 uncultured Bacteroidales bacterium | reverse complement strand
ATCGAACCGGGAAAGCCAGTCGAAAATTCCCAGTTGTGCCACATCCCAACCCAGCGCCAGGGAAGGGAACAAGCTGTAATAATCTGTGTACAGGCCCTCTTTCACATGGCTCAGGTTGGCTACTGCAGACAAAAAACAGATTTTGTTGTAGCTATAGGTTAAATGCCCGATATAGGAACTCAAATTGCGTAAAACCGAACCCTTTGGGCCGTAAGCGGCCATGGAATTTTTCAGGGAATAATGATCGGGAAGAGTCCCGACAAGCGAATCGACATTCCACCACAGGTTGTCTTTATAGTACCGGTGGGCCAGTACAGCCCCAAGTTCATGCCTTCCAAAAGTCCGGGAATAGGAAATATTCATCTGGTGGTTAAACAGAATGACATCCTCACGGCTTCTGAGCGCGACCTGTTTAGTGGTAACTCTATCTTCGGAATAAACATTATAAGTAAAAGCAGCATCGTAAATGGAATGCCGGTACATAAATGATTCCATGAAATCCATATATAAATAATCGTTTATCCGGAAACGGGCTATCCCATTCAGGATATTCGAATTTATTTGCATCCTGTGATGGTTGTTTTCTTTCAGAGCACTCAAAGACTCAACATTTGAAAGCCTGTCATAATCCGGATAATAGGTACGGGAATTAAGTAGTCCCCTGTCATTATATAATAAACTATCAGGAGTACATTCCAGGCAGGGGGCTTTGGTTATCCCTTCAAAAATAAGTCGGTTACCCTTATATTCATCCTGGTTATTTTTGTTGGTCTGCCAGCTTCCCCGGTATCCCAGGTCGATAGCAAGACGCTTCCAGAATAAACGCCCCAGGCGGCCTGAAAATGTATACCGGCTATATTTGGATTGAGTCAATACACCCTTTTGATCGGTATAATTCCCCGAAAAATAATAGTTAATGTTTTTTTTGTTGCCCGAAGCAGAGAGCTGGTATTCCTGTACCGAACCATTGGAAAATATTTCCTCCTGCCGGTTGTGGTCGCACAGGCTATCGGTATAGGCAGGATAATATGATCTGAAACTTCTAACTCCATGTGGAGAGGCCGAATCAAGTGAAGAAAAAAAATCACGGTTTTGCATCAGGTTGTAACGCTCCGGCTGCCACTGGTAGCTGAACCGGGTAAGGAAATTAATACGGTTTTCACCTCCCTTTTTGGTATCGATAAGTACCACCCCATTTCCTCCCTGGAAGCCATAGAGCGAGCTGGAGGAGGCATCTTTCAGCACGGTCACGCTTTCAATATCGTGGATGTTCAGGTCGGCAATGCCCAGGCTCGACATATTTACGATGGGTACAGGTACTCCATCGACTACATACAGGGGTTCGGCTGAAGAGAAAAAGGAACTTTGTCCGCGGATACGGATTTTCTGATGATCGCCCGGGGCACCGGAGGTTTTCGTAGCCCACACCCCTGCCAGCCGGGCATGAAGAATATCCGAGGCATTGTTGACATTCTGCTTTTCTATAACCTCAGTACTGATGGTGGGTATTTCCCGGCCGTAATCCATGTTCCCGAAAAACTTTCGCTGGGTTGTTACGGTCACTTCTTCGATTTCGGTCTCGGTAGGACTCAGGGAAATATTCAGGGATACGTTCCAGTTGAGTTCAAGCGAAACTTCTTTTTGTTTGTAGCCTATATAGCTAAAAACCAACTTATAATTTCCTCCGGGAGCTTCCAGGTTGAAATTTCCTTTGCTATCGGATACGGTACCATACTTGGTATCTTTCAGGTAAATGTTTACCCCTATCAGGGTCTCACCTGTAAGGCTGTCGGAAATTCTGCCATTGATTGTATATATACCCTGTCCATAAATACTTTGTCCAAAGAAAAGAAAAACAAACAATGCATGTAACAGGCAAAGTCCTTGTACTTTTCTTTTTAAATGTCCGGTGTTGTAAATTATTTTCATTCTTCCAGATTTGGATTTAAAAATTGGACTTCTTCCTGTTTTGTGCAATGCAT
>CAYUAV010000778.1:0-1983 GCA_964442665.1 uncultured Bacteroidales bacterium | reverse complement strand
ACCAACAGCCATTGGCTTGCCTTTGCCAGTAAGAGAGACAATGGCTTATACAGTAAAATTTATTTCTCCTATATCGATAAAAACGGGCAGGCCTATAAACCGTTTGTCTTGCCTCAAAAAGACCCGGAGTATTATGATCTCCAGTTAAAATCGTATAATGTACCGGAATTAATGAAAAATGAAGTGCCTTTTGATGCGTTTGATGTAGAAAAAATGTATCGCAATGAGGAACCTGAAACACTACATTATTCTAAACAATAAATCAAAAATTCAATGCTGTTTAATTAACTTGAAATAGTGACTGGCGGTAACATTTTGCGTAAAACATGTGCATTTAACTTTGTAAAGAGTATTAGCCTTGGTAATTAATATTTTAAAATTAAAAGCTACGTTTGCTAACAAGGGGTAGTATGCATAGAGCAATGCGCCCCTCACAACAATACCACTGCAGGGTAAAAACAAAACACAATATGGCATCATAAAACATAGCGAAGGAAAGTGTTAAATTCAGGCAACATAACTGAAGATATTATGAATGAAACACTAAAACACATTTTAGGATACCTCATTGGATTTACATTATTTATATTATTGATACCATATGGATTCTATAAGTTGTCTCAATTCGATGATATATTTAATGGAAAAGTATTGATAGGTTTGAAAACTCTAAGATTTGTATTATTCTCAATCACCTTTATTATTGGAGCAATCTTTGCAATATGGTCAAATCTATTTCTATATAAAATTGGGAAAGGAGGACCAACAGATGCCTTTGGAGTATCAGTAAGTCCACAAACGAAAAAACTTGTGACTACCGGACCATATCGGTATAGTAGAAATCCCATGGTGTTTGGAACAATTTTATTATATACATCGATAGTGATAATATTAAATTCAATAACTGGATTACTTGTTTTAATACTTTTTATATTTTTAATAATCCTGTATTTAAAGCAATCAGAAGAAAAGAGATTGATAAAGGATTTTGGAGAAGAATATTTAGTATACAAGAGGAAAGTATCGATGATATTTCCATTAAAATTACATATAAAATAATAAGTACAGCACCCAAGCGTAATATTGGCATAATTTAAAATGCAGGCTTGTACCTGATGGATTTAAACGCAGTTTTACTTAATTTGGCGTGTTAAACCACACGCCTGGATGTACTTATGCAATGTCTGCTACACCCGACTGTTGTGTGGCATTAATACAAATCAAATATATATGAAAACATCATTGATATTTTTTGCACTCATTACATTTTCCCGTTTGGCATTTGCTCAATCTGACAGATTGGAAACAGATTGGTTCCTATACTGGCAGACCGGTACAAAATTGACTTTCAATGATTATCAGAGAGAGCCGGATTCGACTGATTTACTTATGCTCAATAAGTATGGTGTAAGTTCCATGGCAAATGTTCAAATACATGCTGTTCTGGATTATCCTGAAAAAGCAAGAAAAATCAGGACATTGAAGGAACAATGGTATCTTGCTCCTGTATTTTGTAAGAAATGCTCTCCAATAACCAAACAGGATTCATCTGAGTTATTACAAGCACAGATATATTTCGATATAGCAGAATATTGTGCACGAGTCACAAGGCAAAAAATTGCAGAACTTGAAAAAAGGGATTTAGGCAATGGTTTTATTGCAGCAGCTTTTCCCGGCCTTATAAACGATATGTACAACCAAATGGGAGAAATGTTTGGAGAATACGGGAGAGATATATTAATTGATAAGTTTCCGGATGCCTTTGAAAACTGGAGATTAAAAGTGAATGAGTTACTCGATTCGACTTCTGAATTCGCAACAAAATCCAATGATTGTACCCGGTTTATTACTAATAAACCTTTCTCAGATGAATATATAGTGAGTTATGAGGTGTATGGGAAAAATCTTTAAGAATTAACGCCATACAACATGCGTAAGTGTTGCACAACGCCTTTTTAAAGAGAACAATGATAAAACTTAGCA
>CAYUAV010000777.1:489-1988 GCA_964442665.1 uncultured Bacteroidales bacterium | reverse complement strand
CGTTTCTGTTTTTAATCAAAGTTAATGATTTGTTTTATTGTTTCGTTAAGGTAAGCATAGGTATTTTTTTAATACGCTGTTATGCACAGGGCTTAATTTTAAAAATTATAAATCCAAAAATTTATCCAAATACTGTTTAATATATCGATAATTTGATAATTCATTTTGATTTGTTGCTAAGAGTCTTTCCCATTGATTTCTTAAACTGTCAAGAACTTCAAAAAAGTATTTTTTAACCCAGAAATATTTCTTATAGTATTTCGAGTCAGAATAAAGTCGCCTATTGATTATATCATATATTTTTTCAATATTTTTATTTTGAATGGCATCTAACTGTAACCGGCAACTTACAATGCACAAAAAATGGCAAATAGGAGTGCACACTTTTTAGCAACTAAGAGTGCACATTTTTCCTTTTTTCAAACATACAAAAAATTCAAAGAACGATTTTGATTTTAATCAATTCTCATCAGTAAAAATTGTTTTCCGGTTTTTCATCCTGTAACTTTTTCCAGAGAGTTTGATTACCTGGCAATGATATAAAAGTCTATCAAGCAAAGCAGTTGCAATCACTTCGTCATCCAGCATCCCAACCCATTCTTCCGGGGTTTTGTTAGTAGTTACAATAAATGATGCCTTTTCATGCAGGTGGTTTATAAAATTGAATAATCCGACAGCCTGCTTTTTATCCAGGGCAAACATCATGATATCGTCAATAACAATCAGATGTGCTTTCAGGAGTCTTTTGTATTCAACCCCGGCCGATCTTGTGATGTCTTTTAATTTTAGCATTTCAATGATCTGCTCCATCGTCCGGAAGTAAGCCTTGTATCCATTTCTAAGTGCATCTTTGCATAATCCGGAGGCTATAAATGTTTTGCCTACACCGGAAGGCCCCATCAGCACAAGGTTGTAATTCTGTTCCAGCCATTGACACTCCCTGAGTTGGTTCAATTGTTGCTTTCTAAGTCCGTTATTGAAAGAAAAATCATAATCGTTGAGCTCATGGTTTAAAGGCAGCCATGCTGTTTTAATTCGTCTTTCCAGATCACGGTTTACCCTGTGGTCAATTTCAAGTTGTAACAGACTAAGGGCAAAGTCTGAGTAACTGCATTTGTTCTGATCAGCTTGTTTGATCACTTCTTCCAATTGATCTTTAAAACTGCTCAGGTTTAGTTGGGATGCATACTCGATAATTGTTTGCGTTTTTGTTTTCATTGTTTAGTTCATTAAGTTTTTATAATCAGATATATCACTCTTTTCCGGTATTATTTTAAAATCAGATTTGTTCAGTGTCTTAATGCGGACAGGTTCCTGTTTTTGAGTATCTGTATCATGATATTCCACATTCAGTTTCTTTGCCAGACTTTCCATATCAGTGGCTTTAAATATCTTGTTGTACAGGCAGAACCTCAGGGCATTGTTCATTACATACATGCCATATAGTTCAGTCATTTTGCGGATCAGTTGTAATTGGTCACGGATATACCTGGGATTGT
>CAYUAV010000777.1:0-479 GCA_964442665.1 uncultured Bacteroidales bacterium | reverse complement strand
GGCCAGGCCGGGATTATTAAATAGGCCTGATAGTCCATCGATCAACGAGTCAATCTTTAATGAATAATCCCGTTTGAAGTTGCTGTTACTGATAAGTCTGCCTTTTCCTGTATTGATCTTATGACTGGCGATTTCAATGTTGTTTGTATCATAGATAAGCATTTGGCCATCTGTACATTTTACCTGTACGGTTGCTTGTTGCCCTTTGTATGTACCCAGTGGCAGCTGGTAAAAATTGCCTTTATATGCGATCGTATTGTTCTTTCTGACCGTATATGGTTTACCGGAATGCTCCATGGTAAAAGCATCTGCGGCAGGCTTTAAATAAGCTCTCTCGATCGTCCATTCTTGTTCAGGAACTTTATTTGTTGTTCCATGTACGTTTGCATTGGCTGTCCTGCAAAGCCATTCCAGACCCTCTGCGTTCAGCACATGAATATCAATAAGCTTCCTGCCACGAAGAAAATTGTATTTGATAT
>CAYUAV010000776.1:0-1990 GCA_964442665.1 uncultured Bacteroidales bacterium | reverse complement strand
CCAGAAGTTAGCATATGTTTTTTTAATCTTTTATTTCAAATTCTTGTAAGGAACCAAATTATATTACTCCTGTATAATTCTTAATACTTTTTATTATCCTTTTTTATAGCTTTAATCCAGTTATAGGTAAATACAATGAGAAAGTTTGAAAGGATTGTTATAAACACCACAATTATTAAAATTAATGCCCTGCTTGGACCTGATTTTACATCTGGGGCTTCTCCTAATTCCAGAACCTGAATAATCTGGCCCTCCCCCTCAACCGTAAGTTTAAGAAGCTCATACTGGGGGGTAAGCATCTCATAGATCTTTTCCTGAACCATCAGGTCGCGCTGCAGGCGTTGGAATTCCATAGCCAATTGGGGAAGTTGATTCTGGGGCGGCAAAACACCAACATAGTCCGAATAGAAGCTTTCCGTAAATATCTTGTACCGTGTCTGAAAATCCTTTATGAGTAATTCAAGCCTTGTTATTTCTTTTTTTACCTCTATAAGCTTATGTTCCAATTGATCCCTTTGTATCCGCTTTCTATTTATTCCGATGTTCACAAAGCGTTTATCCAATATTTCCACAAATTGATTCACAACGTTTTTAGCGAATTCAGGATCATAATCCGTATATTCTATTTTAAGCGTGCTCGTTTCCGTGTCGAAATCTGTAATTAAATGTCTTAATATGGCTTTTCTCTTATTTCCAATACTGTCTTCCTCAATATGATAACGCTTGGCTATGTCAAATTTTTCGGCTATAATATCTACAATAGATCTACTTTTAAGTAGTGTAATCGCCAGTTTTCCATACGACATGCTCGCTCCGCCTAAACCAGCCAAACTTGCCAGGTCGCTCAAACCTGGGGCGGCCATAATTGAAGAAATGCCGCCCCTTGATTCGTCGCTTACCAATACCAGCGCACTTGAAGTATATATATCGGGGAGAGGACTCATTTCCGGCGGAAGAATTATGGAAATAATCAAATAAATTAATGATATACCTACAATACTTAATGTTGAGATGATGATGAATTTTTTATGTTTTAATAATATATTCAATATTTGTAATAAAGTTACTTCATCTTTATCCGTTTTATTATCTGATTCCATAATTAACCCTTAAAGTGTAGTGATAACATGCAGTATAAAAAAAATCAAGTAATGTCATTTATGTAAAATTATTATTTAAATCAAAAGTCATTTATTTTAACAACACTTCAGAACCGGCATATATAATAGTGCCATAATAAAATATACCCTACTGAGAAGTTAAACCTTAAACCTAAATTGACGCAGCCGTAACATGCTGTCAATCTATGGCGTAAGTATTTCAAGAAATGTTCATCTTTCGAACAACATATCACTTTTTTTTTATCTTGTCAACCTTACATTTTGTATTTTCCAACGAGTAAGCCCGCCTCTAACAATTTCCATACTAAGCACAAAATGTACCAAGTTATTCATATTTCGTTCTCTTCGATCACAGTATATCTATATCTAAACATATATTAAGTACTTTATCTCTTTGCCTTTGCAAAAAAATCCTCACCAAGAATCGTTTTTTTATACGACGATCTATTGAAAAAGAGAATAGGTGATGCTATACTTCTAAATTGTATAATTACGGTTTCAGATTTACTCTCATATGATGAAAAGCGGGGGGAAAAGGCCTTCGGGCCTTATGTAAAATTTGATAAGGACGGATAGTAAAATGAGTATACTGTATACGATTAGGAAGAAAAAGCTGATTTTTATTTTTATTGATATCCTGATAGTGGCCGCTTCTTACGTATTGTCTTACGTGTTGCGTTATTATCCGGATTTAGGCGGCAACCTTGCAATCTTATCCTATCCGTACTTTTTACTGTTGATCGGGGTGTACCTGTTTTCGCTGTATATCTGCCAGATTTACCGGATTATCTGGTATTACTCCAACATCAGGGACGTCTACCGGCTGATACTTGCCAATGGGCTGGGCGTTATGCTTTTTATCGGGGTTG
>CAYUAV010000775.1:0-1993 GCA_964442665.1 uncultured Bacteroidales bacterium | reverse complement strand
GATTTATTACAACTTGGATATTCGGACGTGAATATTCCGATAATACTATTAAAGATATTATTTCTTTACCTGTATCACGCTCATCTATCGTTATCTCAAAATTAATTATTGTGGTACTTTGGAGTGTTTTACTAACCTGTATTTTTTTTGCATTCGGGCTTATTTTCGGATATATGGCAGGTATTTCAGGCTGGTCCGGTGATGTTTTTTCACAGTTTGTATCCACATATACAATGGTCTCACTTTTAACAATATTACTTTGCACACCTATAGCTTTCTTTGCAAGTTATAGCCGTGGATTTTTACTTCCCATAGGTATTATCATTCTGACTATGATGATGGCTAATTTCACAGGATTAGTTGGGTTAGGACCTTATTTTCCATGGGCTATTCCCGGTTTATTAAGTGTTCCTCCGGGTCATTTATTATTAATAAGCTATATTATTCTTTTCTTAACAAGCATTTTGGGATTTCTAGGTACTCTCGCATGGTGGCGGTTTGCAGACCAGAAATAATATAGACACGAGTAACGAACATTCGACACTAATCCAAATAGAAAATTCAATGAATCGCCTGTGCATAACAGCAGGTGTAATGCACAGGCTGCCAAGTTATACGGTGGATCCCGACACTTCGGTCGGGATAAATCCGAACACCTGCCCGCCTGCCTGACATGCCTTTAGGCAGTCAGGGCTGAAAGCCATTCGGACGGGTAAGTTATAATTTTGTATCTTTCGTGGCAAAATCAGTACGATGCTATGCTACGACATTATACAACAGGACCATTGTACACAACCATTTTATCAAACTGATGAAATTCTTATTAAAAGGGCAAGAATCAACAAGACTAACATTCAGATTGTTAAAGAGAGAAGATTTTAATACCTGGATGCAATTATTTGAAGATAGAACAGCTGCCGGTTTTTTAGGTATGGTAGACATTGGAAACCCAAAAGAACAATGTGAAAAATGGTTTGAGATTACTGAAAACAGATATAAAAATGATTTGGGAGGAATGAATGTTCTTATTGATAAAGCATCGAATGAATTTGTAGGTCAATGTGGATTATTAATACAAGAGGTTGATGGGATACAAGAATTGGAGATTGGTTATTCTATTTTACCTAAACATTGGAATAAAGGATATGCTACCGAAGCTGCACAAAAATGTCGTGATTACGCATTTGAAAATAATTTTATTGATTCATTAATATCCATTGTACATGTAGATAATATAAGATCTGAAAAGGTTGCAAAGAAGAATGGTATGACCTTTAATAAAAAGACCATATTCAAGAAAATGCCAGTGAATATTTTTAGAATTACAAAAACCGATTGGCAAAAGGCGCAAATAGCAGTGCACAACAATGTGTAGAACGCACGGCTTCTGCCTTGCTTACCTGCCATACCGACCAGACGGATTTACCCGTCTTACACTCATAATTCTCAAAATCGTTGCCATTGCATAAAAATCATTGCGGTCCGGAGAAATTCCTTTGAAGAATACCAAGTCTTCATATCCGGACATCCTGAAGTAAATTGTAGACAGGTTTTACAACCGGTTGTCTTTGTATATGTTTGGAAATATACAATGCATCCCGCCCCACACCTGCGATAAGACCCGAAGTAAGTCCGAACTGAAACGGCATACCCATAAAGTACAATCCTTTAGCTGATTGTGATATGCCCTTCGGCTCAATGAGTTTGTTGCGAGGAATTTGATCATTTAGTCATCGGTAAAGTAAGTTCTGCAATTCAGCAAGATCAACGGAATTAGGGAAAAATTCGCCGAACCAGCGGATGCAACGGTTGGCATTAAGAGGTAGCCCGCATACGGGAATATGGTTATTCCTGCATTTACGCATTCCCCACAATAGTTCGGGAACACAGGCAATGCCAAACACTGCAAATCGTTTGTTGTCTTTTAAGGTTTCGGCCGCCAGTTTTTTAAAATCCCCTCCGGAAATATTTGTATGGTTTCCTATAACAGAGG
>CAYUAV010000774.1:0-1994 GCA_964442665.1 uncultured Bacteroidales bacterium | reverse complement strand
CAGAATACCTATCAGACCCTTACAACTGAAAATCCGTATCTGATTCCAGGTATTTATACCAATAACACAAATCATATTTACTTAATATATGGATGCATCGAAGGTTACCTGAGCCGCAAAGCCTCGTATAAGTTAGACATTTCAGCCCAGGCAAATGAAGATATGGTATTTTTCCGGAATTCTGATAATACTCCCCTCCAAAATCAGTTCGATATTGTAACCGATGATGCTGATCTTATAAAACTTCATGGAGAAATCGACTGGATGCCTCTATCCTATCTTTCATTTTATATGAAGTCGAATTACTATAAATACAAGTTATATGCCGAGGCTTATCCCTGGCATCGGCCTGCCTTTGAGCTTTTCTTTACTACAAGATTCAACTTCAAGGAGAAAGTTTACGCAGATATTGATTTTATTACGCTGGGCAAGCGCTATGCAAGGGACATAAATACCGGTCAGACAGTTACTCTTGATCCGATATATGATCTGAATCTGAAGCTGGAATATAAATATTCAAATGTGCTGGGTATATTTCTTGATTTTTACAACCTTACAGCGCAGGAGTATTATCTCTGGAACCAGTATCCTGTGCAGCGTTTGAACGTTATAGGAGGTATAAGCTATAAGTTCTGAAAACGGCGATTTATAAATGCTTCGAAATAAGGTTGTTACAATGTTCGTGAATTGTTGATAACATCTTGATTTTAAGGGAATTTCTTCAAGTTTTACCGGACTATTTTTTGTATATTTGATCAACTTTTTCAACCTGTTTTAAAAGACGTGAAGAAGACTGATTTTTACCTGATTTGTAATAAAATAACATGTAGTATTCCGGGAAAATTTATTTACTGAATTTTAAAGGAATAGCAATTTGTATCAAATACTTTAAGTGTAACAAAATGAGCGAGCAAGAAAAGGAATTGAGTCCGGGTGTTTCAAAGCATATATATTCAGCAGAAAGCATACAGGTACTTGAAGGTTTAGAGGCTGTCAGAAAGCGGCCGGCAATGTATATTGGCGATATTGCATCAAAAGGATTGCACCACCTCGTTTATGAGGTTGTTGATAATTCCATCGATGAGGCATTAGCCGGATACTGTAATCATATTGAGGTTATTATCAACGAAGATAATTCTGTGCTAGTGCAGGATAACGGGCGCGGTATACCAACCGATTATCATGAGAAAGAGAAGAAATCTGCTCTTGAGGTAGTTATGACGGTTTTACACGCCGGGGGTAAGTTTGACAAGGAGTCATACAAAGTTTCGGGCGGATTACATGGAGTAGGGGTTTCATGTGTCAATGCATTGTCATCGTACCTGAAAGCAACAGTGTTTCGGCAGGGTAAAATATTTGTTCAGGAATACCGGAAAGGAAAACCGTTGGAAAGTGTCAAAGTAATGGGTGAAACAGATACTACAGGTACCGATATTCTGTTCAAACCCGATGACTCAATTTTTACACTTACGGAATTTAATTTTGAAATTCTTGCATCCCGGTTGCGTGAACTGGCTTTCCTGAATAAAGGAATAAAACTGGAAATAACTGATTTACGTGAATTGGAGGAGAATGGAAATGAAGGTAAACATCCGCACCAGGTATTCTATTCTGAAAAGGGTTTAATCGAATTTGTTGAATTACTGGATCAAAACAGGGAAAAACTCATAGAAGCTCCTATTCACATTGATACGGAAAAGAACGATATCCCGGTGGAAATAGCATTGCATTATAACACCTCATTTGTCGAGAATATACATGCCTATGTAAATAACATCAATACCATTGAAGGAGGAACGCATCTGGCAGGTTTCAGAAGAGGATTAACCCGTACATTAAAAAATTATGCCGATAAATCAGGAATGCTGGCAAAATTAAAATTCGATATCAATGGTGACGATTTCCGCGAAGGACTTACTGCTGTCGTATCGATAAAAGTAGCTGAGCCGCAGTTTGAAGGACAGACAAAAACCAAACTTGGAAATTCTGAGCTT
>CAYUAV010000773.1:0-1998 GCA_964442665.1 uncultured Bacteroidales bacterium | reverse complement strand
CTTGCGCCATGTAAGAGTTGGCTTGTCCACGGGCAGCGCGTCCCGATTATAGATTGATAAGGTTTTGCTAAGCAAAACCAACAAAATCTTATGTCGGGATTGCCTGTGGCGGCTTCTTTTACTTCCCTGCCTGTCCTGCCGTATTATTGGCAATTCAGGCAGGCATGAATACCTCATTTTTGGGATAGGATTCAGGTAGGGTAAAAAAAAATTGTTTTTCAGCGACTCAGTTTGTAATTTGCAGGGGAGTTGAAGCTATGGATAAATATCACTCAGACTTTTGTTTGTCAATTTATAATTACCGGTATAAATAATGATAAACCGGAAGAAATACAGGATGCTATATCTAAGTAATACGTCATTTATTGAGCTGCTAATACTAATAAAAGCAATATAACAAAAATGAAAGCTGTTGAATGTACGAAATATGGATCTCCCGAAGTTCTCAGGATTACCGAAGTTGACAAACCCATACCTGAAAACAACGAGATCCTCATTAAAATATATGCAACCTCAGTAACTGCAAGTGATTGTATCGTGCGTGGTTTTATACTTCCCAGACGATCACCTCGCGGAATATTAATGGGATTGGTACTTGGGTTTAAGAAACCCCGGAATTCAATCCTGGGAATGATTATATCAGGAACGGTTGAATCGGTTGGAAAAAACGTAACCCGTTTTAAAAATGGAGATCCGGTTTATGGCTGGACGCTTAAGGATGGATTCACTATTCGGTTTGGTACATATGCTGAATATAAATGTCTGCCGGAAGATAGTGTGATTGTATTAAAACCTGAAAATCTCAGTTTTGAACAGGCCGCCGCAATCCCATACGGGTCATTAATTGCTTTACATTATTTGAAAAGAGGAAAAATTCAACAAAGAAAAAATGTTCTTATATATGGAGCTTCCGGAGCAATTGGTACTGCAGCTGTTCAACTGGCAAAATATTTTGGAACGAGAGTGACAGCTGTTTGCAGCACTAAAAACCTGGAAATGATGAAATCATTGGGAGCAGATTCAGTTTTGGATTATACAAAGGACGATCTTGACACGATTAAGGAAAATTTTGACCTAATACTTGATGCCGCAGGAAGATGGAAAGATTCAAAATTCAAGCAACAATGCAAAAAAGCGTTAGCTCCTGAAGGGAAATATATCTCTGTGGATGATGGTTCTCCAAAAGCAATT
Source organism: uncultured Bacteroidales bacterium (assembly GCA_964442665.1). Lineage (GTDB taxonomy): Bacteria > Bacteroidota > Bacteroidia > Bacteroidales > UBA10428 > UBA10428. The sequence goes on along the minus strand of CAYUAV010000773.1, from coordinate 807 downwards.
ATTAAGGATCTGGAATTAATTAACAAAATTGTTATGGAAGATAAGTTGAATGCTGTCATTGATAAATACTATCCTCTTGCAGAAATTGTTGAGGCACATCGATATGTAGATAAAGGACATAAAAAGGGAAATATTATAATAACAGTATAATTAAGAATAAATAAGACGAATGCAGCCAGTCCTGACATCGATCGTCAGGGTTTGGGACAGAGCCCATAACAAAAATTTGTTTTCAAAATGGAAATTCTTCCGTCTCCCCTGTCTCAACCTCCTGAACCACGGGTTTCTGTGCTACCTGATGTATCGTATTGGGTATAACATAAATAGCAACGTGAGGGTCTTCGACCGGACAGGCGTACTCGCAGGCACCACATCCAATGCAGATATCGTGGTTTGTCTCAGGAATTGTCAAACCATCGTGGTAAGGAACCATATATACAGCCTGTGTCGGGCAGTGTTCCGAGCATGACCCGCAAGCCGTACCTTCCGTCTCGACAATACAGAGATTTTTATCGAAAAACACCCTGCCGATCTGAGTGGTTTTTTTCTCTTCCTGCGAAAGCGGGATTATTGCTCCTGTAGGGCAAACTTCACTGCATTTGACACACTCATAGTTGCAAAATCCTATGTTATTCTCCATCCTGGGCAGCATCATACCGGTAAAACCGTATTCAAGAAAAGAAGGTTGTAATACTTTCGTCGGACAGACCGAAACACATAGCTGACAGCCGATGCATCGCTCTTTTAAATGTCCGGAACTCACTGAACCCGGAGGACTTATGGGTCCGCGCTGACAAAAACGGGGAT
>CAYUAV010000772.1:0-2004 GCA_964442665.1 uncultured Bacteroidales bacterium | reverse complement strand
CGTCTCATTCGGATTCAGGCATTTTCAGCCATTTATTTCTTTACCGATCCTACTCAGGCGTATAAAGTACTTTAGGCGCCAAAGACAGGCCCTTTTTAAAACTAAACCCATCCTCTGAGACATCGGCAGCCCAGGCAACGGAATAACCGTTGATAATGGCTGAATCGACAATTTCTCCCAGTACGTCGAGCGGAACATTGTAACTACTGGCCCACGACCAGTTATCGGGTATTTCAAGAATAATGGATTCGTAATAGGGGCGGTATGAAAAACTAGTGATCATTACATAATCCGAAGGATCAATTTCGAGATATTCTGCGAAACTAAAAGGTGTATAACTTGCTCCGTTATACACAAAATTCTCAGGAATTTCACCCAGATAGGAGTCCAGTACTTTATTAAAACCTTCTTTCCAAACCGGGCTTAATTCTTTTTCGGGTTCATCAACCAAAGCATCGACATATTTCAGTAGAATTTTGTCCATCTCGCTGTGTACATGGATCTCAGTGTTTACCTTTAACCCTGTATATACATTTTCGGGGACTATTCCAAAATTATCTATGACATCGGTTACATCATTAGCTTCCCCACCGGGAGCAAAGTTGGTTTTACCATGCATGCGAACGTAGCGCGAGGCCTTTCTTTCATAATTATATCGTACGATATACATTTCCGAAAGATCAAATTCCCCTTTTCCTGTCCGTAACAATTCCGATTCGAGTAATGACAGTCCGCTAAAACTCCAGCAGGTACTTGTCTTATACTGATTCCTGACAGGAGTGGCTTGTATGTTATTCAGGATCCGGATTTTGTCGCCTGTTACCTTGTTTTCAATGATTGTCTCAGCATCTTTATCCCATGCTGATATACTGGTATAAGTGAGTATGCCGCACAAAAACAAAAAAAATACTTTCATCTGGTTAAGCTTATAATTGCCAATGGATTTCTGTTACTGCAAAGAAAAAAAATAATGTTATATTTTTTAGAATTAGGACCAATTTTTTGATAGAGTGTTATTTGTTTCAGTTAAATTGACAGCTTCCGGGTTTAAATATTGGATGTTAAACCTGTGTGTTCAGTTGAATCCGATGTACAAAGTTTTTTATATTCAATGTCAATCATCAGTCAACAATCTTCAATTCCGTTCTGCGATTATTGGCTCGACCTTCTTCTGTATCATTAGTATCGACGGGTTTTGAAAGGCCATAACCCTTATATGAAAGCCTGTCGAGCGCAATACCTTTATCAGTTAGATACTGTACAACTGATTTTGCCCGGTTTTCCGAAAGGGTCAGATTATAGGCCGCTGTTCCGACATTATCGGTATGCCCGCTTATCTCGATATGAATTGAGGGATTGCTTTGCAGGAATGCCACAATTTTATCAAGTTCGTACTTCGATTCGGTTTTTAAAGCATAGGAATCTGTTTCATAAAATATATTCTTCAGCACTATTGATTCTCCGGCTTCGATGGGTTTCAGAGGAACATCTTTGAGAAAAGGTTTATCAAGATGATAAATGCCGCGAAGGGCAAAATTATCGGAATAGAACAGGTAACCCGGCCGGGTTACGTTAAGCATATAATTTTGGTTCGTAGGTATACAAAGCAAAAATTCACCGGATAGTTCATCCGATTCCGACCGGCTTACCAGGTTGCCGTCGCTGAGGTTATACAACTCGAACTGCGCCTTCAGTCGTTTTCTTGTTTTTACATCAAAAACCTGTCCCTTCATATATGATACTTCAACAGGCCGTGCTCCTTCGTATAATTCGAACTGGAAAATGTCTTTCCCGTTTTCCCTGACCACGTCAGATGCAAAGTATGCAGTATTTCCTTTGGCATTGACAATTAATCCGACTTCATCGCCCGAGGTGTTGATAGGATACCCGAGGTTTTGCACATGGTCAAACTGTCCTTTTTCTTTACGCCGTGCAATATTCAGATCGAAACCTCCCATGCCAATGTGAGCATTGGTTGAGAAATTGAGCGTGTTATTATCCTGA
>CAYUAV010000771.1:0-2011 GCA_964442665.1 uncultured Bacteroidales bacterium | reverse complement strand
TTTGTATGGCTTTTTCCTTTAATTCGTTATATTTCATGTACGCTGTTTCCCTGACGCTTTTTTCTACGGGAGGAAATATTTTCCCGCCATGATAGGTCTTGGCCGGTCTGATCTTCTGCTCTGTTAGTCCTGTATAGACCAGAAATTTGATATGGGGCAACAAATTAAAGTCATCGATATATTGCAGGGTAAATTGTGTGAAACGGTCCCGCTGAGTGCGAAACTGGAAATTTTCCTGTGAATAATTCAAAATTAGTTCACCGTATCTGTTAAGATATTCTTTACCAATTGCAGATTCCACATCCTTAAGGAATTCTTCGCTTTCACTATATTCCTTTCCCGATAGAACTTCAAGTTTTTGTATTCTTTCGTTTCGCTGTTGAGCTTCTCGTTTTTTCCCCTTTCTAACCGGATATTCTTTGAAGATCATATCCTTCAAACGGTTCAGACTTCCCTGAGTTATTTTTAATATGAGTGTGTTTTTATTCAGATTCTTTAAAACTATAAAAGGTATTTTACTTAAATGCGAAAGGGCATCAAGCAGAAAACGAACATCGGTATTCTTTGATACAAAACCACTATCCGGGTTTTTCATATGAAAATGAGAAAAACATCGCGTGTTGCCTGTGAAGGTTTATCGAATGCCTTTTTAAATCCACGTGATTTACTCATCAGGAGGTTGCACTGGCATTTATCGAGAAAGAAGCTGGCCAGGAAAATGAGCGCTTTGTTGTAACTGTCAAACCCCCATTTATTCGTATCCTGACCAACAGGGTAGAAAAAAGTGTATTCTTTCTCTTTCCGGTCTAAGTGTTTCAAATCCTCCTCATTATAATCTTTTAATAATGCATCCTTTGCTTCTTCAAACTTATTTTCAAGGTATCCGACAATTGAACTGTCCGTGATATATACTTTTTCACTATAATAAAAATGTGAAAAGTAATTCCTCAATTGGTTAAGTACTTCAAATAACTGGCAAAACTGTTTTTTCTTTATAGCTATTATTTCACCGGTTGAAAGACTTCCCGGTTCATTTTGAACCAGGAATCGGAAAAAATTCCGTTCGAACAGTTCAAATTGTTTATCTGTTAAGCTTGTTACAATGTCAGGTATAGGACCAGTTAGGTTTTTACCTTTTGGTTTCAGCACTACTTTAAGTGCATTTTCAGTATTATGTACTGCCTGATTAAGGAACAGGGCAAATATGGATTTCGGGTGCAGTTCTTCTTTCCTTGAAGTTGAATCCTGCAGAGTTTGTTGGGTAGTATAAGACATAACGTTTAGATTGGTTAGCTAAATATAAGAAAATAATCGGTACAGAAAGAAGCCCATAAACAACTGAACAGTAAATAAATGTAATTACTTTTGATAACTACGTTTAATAACTCACATCATGGAACAATTCAATACTACACAATTTGTCATTCAATCGTCTGTTGCCTTGGTACTGGCAGCTTTTGGAGCGATTGTCTCTTATCTGATGGCCATATCCAAATTCCGAAAAGAGAAAAACATAGAATACAATGTCGAAAAGGATAAAATGCAGCTGGAAAGTTTTACCAAACTCTGGAATGTTGCCCGGTATATTTCCAAGAACCGCGACAATCCTGAAGCGCTTCTTACCATAAATGAAGGAAAGTATCTGCTGAATAAAACCCTTGCCCGTCAATTCCTGGATGAATTCCATAAATGTCATGCCGGTTATGGATTATTCCGGGACCGGGAACTGCGGGGAAAACTTTATAAGTACAGGGGATATATAATGAGTATTGCGGAAAGTCCCGAAGCAAAGGAACCGGCTGAAGTAAAACCCGATTTCGGGAAGAAGATAGCCGGTTTAAGCCAGGAAATTATTATTGATATCCGCAGGAAAGCAGGATTTACCGACCGGGGGATTGGTGATGAAGAAGAAATCTGAATATTCTAACTAATTTATAATGTTCACTCATTATATTACCTGTTTACACATTTGTATATAGCAACATTCCTGCGAAAGCAGGAATCCAGAAAA
>CAYUAV010000770.1:0-2018 GCA_964442665.1 uncultured Bacteroidales bacterium | reverse complement strand
ATTATGACACTTATAGTTATTCTTGCGTTGGTAATTATTATGCTTTAGGATATGGCGATTTCTTCGGAAATGAAAGATATGCAGGAGTCCGTTTTTATATCGGTGCCGAGCAGCATTACGGCTGGCTCAGGGTGAGTCTGGGCGAATATATCGATCCGGTTACCATTATCGACTGGGCTTATGAAAGTACGGCCGGGGTTGGTATCCTTACCGGAGCCGGGGATGATACGGGACCTGTTGCCACCATAGATGCCGGAATAGCTGAAACCGAAGACGAAACAGTGAGTGTGGATATATCATTTAATGAGAGAGCTTATGGTTTCAGCGTGTCGGATATCCACCTGGTCAACGGCTTAATTACGAATTATGAAGAACTTACACCCGGATTCGGGTACCGGATAGAAGTAACCGCTCAAAATCCCGGTGAAGTAATTGTGTCGTTACCCGAGTCAAGTGTTTACGATGTACTGGGCAATCCCAATGTTCAGGCTTCGACATCGTGGATCTACAGTCATATTGATGAAGTTGCCGATGTTGAAAATAACGGTATCAGGATCTATCCGAACCCTGTGAATACCGGTCTGCACATCGAACTTCCCGAAAAGGCTGAGATCAGGATATCTTCATTGAACGGTAACGTTGTATTAATGAAAAAGGATGTGCTGAATGAAGTGATCGATGTGAGCGGATATACCCCGGGTATCTATATCATGCAGATTATCAGTTCGGGAGGAATCAAACAACATAAGCTTGTTATAAACTGAGAATGGAAAGCCGGATAAAACCGGCTTTTTTTTATTCCGAAAAAATCGTATTTTTCCGCATTATTGGTAATAGATGAATATTCACATTTATTAGCGCTTTAAAGAATCATAATAAACTAATATTCTACTCATAACTTAAATCATGAAACAAATCCAGCAATCAAAACAAAAACTGGCCCTTCGTCTTTCCGGATATGCAGCTTCAGCAGGTGCTATGATGGCCATCGGTTCGGCAGCAAATGCGCAGGTTGTATATTCAGGTCTGCAAAACATTGAAGTCAGTTTACCGGAAACATACCTTGAGATCGATATCGATGGGGATATGGTAAATGATTTCGGTTTTTATGGCTATGGCTATTACTCTCTAAGTACTTATGGGCCTTATTTTATGCGAACGGATGTAGGAGCTGGTGTTATGGTAAATCCGAAAACCGATTCATATAATAATAGTTGGATAACCAAATTATCAACTATTTCAATGAATTCATATTACTCTGTGTATTATTATCATTCTCCTATTGTTGATGGCCTTGAATTGGGAGAAATAATTGATACCAATCGAGATCAGTGGTCAAATACTTCAGATATCGGATTCCCGGGAGTTTTAGGGGTAAGCTATAATTTTTCATACTATGGCCCTTATACTTCAGTAAAAGTCCACTGGGATGCCGGTGAATTTTTAGGAGAAGAAAAATTTATCGGTATTCGTTTTTATATCGGATCAGAACAACATTATGGATGGATACGGTTAAGTATGGGAGATGAGATTGAACCCATTACTATCATTGACTGGGCTTATGAAGCAACTCCGGGTGAAAGGATACTTGCCGGCGATGGTTTGGGAATTGATCTGCCCCCTCATCTGCTGATTACAGGTGGTAATGGTGCTACATCCGATTCAACCAAAACACTTACTATTCTTGCTTCGGAGGAAATAACCGGTTTTGGAGTGGAGGATTTGGTTGTAACTAATGGCACAGCAGACAATTTTACGGAAGTGACAGCAGGCTGGGAATATACCACGGATGTTACTGCCGAAGTTGAGGGGAAAGTTATTGTTGAAATACCTGCCGGAGTGGTTACCGATTTAACCGACAGTACAAACATAGCATCAGGTACCAGCTGGAATTTTGATGTAACGCCTCCTTATGCATCATTTCCGCATGTATCAGATTATTCAAATTATAACTATTCTTATATTTATATGGAATTCAATGAGCCGGTTGAAGGCCTCGAAATTTCCGATTTTAATGT
>CAYUAV010000769.1:0-2030 GCA_964442665.1 uncultured Bacteroidales bacterium | reverse complement strand
CATAATTCCAAAATATTGTATTGCCAGGTAAAAAAACCTCCCAGCAGAACACCTGCCATAAGAATTGATACCCAGATAGCCTGCAACCGACCGCCTTGCTGCATTTTGATGATTATCTTATCGGCTAAAACCCCCGTCAGCAAGGTTGTAGCCCCAATAATCAGGCACGACCAGCCCAGAATGCTCGGCAATCCCCAATTCATTTTGTTCACAAGTACCCATACTATTATTGGTCCTAACACCAATTCTGAAATCGCCACAATAATCAAGACCAGTTTTTGAATCTGCAAGCCCCGTTCTTGATGCTCCCGTACAACCTCACGGCGCACTTCTGTTAAGAACACCGCCATCAGTAACATGCAGAATGGTAAGATAGGAAGAATGTAGTAACCACGCCGTGAGCCGGATAGCGTGAAAAAGGCAAAGATTATCAATATTACCTGTATCAACCAGTGGGTATTCTTATCAAGTTTTTTCCAGCTTATCGCTGATGTTATTAATGCACCTATGAAAATGGGCAACCAGGGCATTATAAGCAAGGGTAACATAATCACATAAATATAAATTGGTCCTTTGTGGTCGAAAGGACGGATATAACGCAGGATATTCTCCTGAAACACCAGGGCTAATCCACTCTGTTGGTAACTTTCCGGCCGCGTTAGAGTCTCATATATAAAAGGCGCCAAATATACTGCAATACCGATTCCCAAAGCCAGCCAGTGTGACGGCCATAATAAATATCGCCATCGCTTCTGCTGTAGAATATCCGGAAGTACGGCTAATACGGGTACTACAAACGCTGTTAATCCCTTCATATGAGAGCCAATAAACATAATAAGGTAAAAGATAAGGAACGTAAAGAAACCTGGACGTTCCCGCCGAGTCCAATACCAGGTAACTGAAAGCATAATCGCGGCAAGATTCTCGGTTTCGGCACTGGCTACGTGCGAATGAATTAACAGGCCATAACTCGTCAGTAAAAAACCACCGGCCAGCCAGCCCACTCGAACAGACCATAAACGTCGTCCCAAGTGTATAGTGCAAACCAGCGTTACAATAGCCGCCAATGCGCTGGGTAGTCGTATGATAAACTCATCCAATCGCCCGGTTATTTTGGAAAAAAACGCAATAATCCAGTATGTAAATAACGGCTTGTCAAAGTAAGGATAGCCTCCAATGGTTGGATGGAAGAAATCCCCACTGATGAGCATCTCCCGTGTAATCTCGGCCCAACGTCCTTCGGAAGCCCACAAACTACGGTATCCTAGCGCCCAAAACAATAGAAAAAAAGCCGCTACGAGCAGTAATAGTTCCTGCGGCCAATCTTCTCTATTAAAGGTCTTTTTATCTACCCACATCAAATTATTTCTTAACAGCTACGGTCCTGACTCCTTATTCACATAAGGAATTCCCGATCTACTTGAAGTTGCCAATACTCTTTGGAAGGCTTGTCTGGCATTCAACATATACGCCGGCAATTTTATAATCTTTAATACCCCGGAACAACTGAAAAAATTACAGTTGTCAGAGATATTCTCCTGTTTCTCATCCAAAATCAGTTTAATGAGAGTATCGGCTCTATAAGCCCCTTTATCCAATATCCTGTACGTTCCACACGCGTCTATCTTGGACATTTCATATACACGGATACATATTATTTGGTAAAAAGTATACTTACGGAACCTTAAGATAAACTTAAGACTTTAGGAAAATCTTCTTAGCTCAGAACAAAGAACTGGAGTTGAATACAGATTAAGCTTAGTTAAGCGCGGGCCAATCGAATGCAAACGAGCGTGCCGGAATCAGGACTTGAGGTAAATGATATATCTCCGTTGTGATGACGGGCGATCCCTCGGGCTATAGCCAATCCCAATCCAGCTCCGCCTGTGCTTTTAGACCGTGATGGATCTGCCCGGTAGAAACGGTCAAATAAATGGGGCAGGGTCTCAGGCGGGATATTCCCTCCTTCGTCATGAATGCGTACCGTGGCGTAACCATCAGGTCCAAATCCTAAGGTTACATAAACGGTT
>CAYUAV010000768.1:0-2031 GCA_964442665.1 uncultured Bacteroidales bacterium | reverse complement strand
GACCCTCCTTTTTTACGTAAAACAGCCGCTTTTATATTGTGCATGGTCACTTTCCTACCGTATGATTTTTAGCGCATTATAGGACGATACGTGATACATAACAAGTTACTATCATTTAATGCTACCGGTTTACCCACACAACCTGATGTATTCTCACTCTTCTAATGTTATTTCATAATATTTCGTCTTATCAAGTAAAAGGTGTGAAGCTTAACGGCATCAAATAGCTATACGCACGGCTGGACAAACATCCCGATGTTTGCGTGTAAGTTCGATATCATCTCTCTGGCCATTTTCCTTATTGCTTCTCCTTAGAAAAGGGGTACTATAACTGCCGAACAGTGCGGCGGTTTGAAGTACTCTTAATTACTTCAGGAGATATACATGGAATTATCCGTAACTCTAAAAAAGTTACCATTGATTAGCGAGATGAAGTCCTTTATGAGAATGGTTTTACAGGTAGCAGTTATATTGTCTCCCATAAGTGCGAGCCAATATCGGCGATGATAATTTTCAGTCCATCTTCCTGATATTTGGCAGAAAAATAATCCCTAAAAATGAAATGCCGATTAATATCATGGCAAGCCCTCCGATAGCCCATGGAGCGCTGACTGTTTCAGCCAGCATCCCTGCAAAAAAGGTACCCAGACCACTCAGGCCGAAATTCAGCATCATTATACTCATTACCCTCCCCAGGTATGCAGGCTCGGTATGTGTCTGTAGGAGTGCATTACCAGTGGTATTGCCACCGATACGGCCGATTCCTACAAGTATCATCATTGACAAAGAAAGAGGCCATGAGGTTGAAAAAGCAAAAGAAACCAGTGCTGCTCCCATAATAATGTTGGATATCAGTAACGTGATACCGCGCTTTTTGGACGGAAGCGACGCAAGGATCAAAGAAGCTGCAATCGCACCTACACCTGACATACTCATCAGTGTTCCCTGTCCTTCCACACCGACTTGCAGTATATCTTTGGCAAAGACAGGCATTAGCATCTGAAAAGGCATTGCCAGTAAAACGGAGGAAACGAAAAATACCAGGATGAGCATTATTGTCCGGTGGCTGATGATATACTTAAAACCTTCCCTGATATCCGTCAGAACATTCTTGGGAAATAAGCGTACCGGCACCGTTTTTGGCAGGAATGATGTGAAAATAATCGCTGCGGCGTTAAGGCAGGCCATGATGTAGAAAACGCTGGCATACCCGAAAGCGGAAATAATATATCCAGCTATGGCAGGTCCAGCCAGTTGAAAGAAACTCATCCCCATTGTATTCAGAGAAATTGCATTCATCAACCGGTCTCGATCAACTATCTCCGGTATAATCGCCGCTCGTGACGGCATTGCCAGGGCCATTATTACTCCCATAAACATACCGCCAACCAGTAATACCCACCATGATTCGGGATGGGCCGGGGTAAGATAGTCTATATTTACTGCAACGGCATAAGCCAGAAAGACAATCGTCATCCCAACCTGACTTAACTGGATTAGTAGTTTCTTCGGAAACCTGTCGGCAACAGCACCACCGAATAAAGACAGTATTAACATTGGAGCGGCGCCGGACAGGGAAATAATGCCGAGCATGGCAGCGGAACCTGTAATTTCGTAAATAAGATATGTTCGGGCTACCTGCTCCATGCTGAAGGAACTCCATTGCCCCATCATTCCTAAAAAGTACATGCGATAGGCCGGTATCTTGAAAGAACTGAAAGTCTTAAGATTTCTGATGCGCGAGATTACACTATTAGTATTTATCATTGGTTTATAGTGCAGCTAGTTGTAGTGAAGCAACTCCCGTAATCTTTGTTTTCTCTGTTATTTATCAGAATTTCTGGATTGTGATGAGTGAGTAATATCCTTTATTATCAATAGTATATTTCGTCACCGTTAAATAGATAGGTTTATATATTTCGACGGTAATATCTTTATTCTCAAAAATGGTAAGATTCTATACTAATAGTGCAGGCTTCAGTTTTTTCCCTTAAGACTGCACTAATAAACTGGTAATGAATAGAAAGGCCT
>CAYUAV010000767.1:0-2034 GCA_964442665.1 uncultured Bacteroidales bacterium | reverse complement strand
ACAGCTTCAATAAATACCTCGGACATCATTTTCGGATCGGTATCTACTACCCGGGCATAAAAAGTACCCTGTGCTCCCATTGCCAGTTCCCCGGGTAGAAAAGGAGGTTCGATGGTACCGTCGGGCGAGGTTTTCGTCACACTGCCCATTGGAGTAGTAGGTGAATACTGACCTTTCGTAAGGCCGTATATTTTATTGTTGAATAAAATAATATTTACGTTAATGTTCCGCCGAAGAATATGAATGAAATGATTGCCTCCAATGGCCATCGAATCACCGTCGCCGGTAATGATCCAGACACTGAGATCGGGATTGACAATTTTAATTCCCGAAGCGATTGCAGGGGCCCTGCCGTGCAGGCTATGAAAACCATAGGCATTGATGTAATAGGGAAAGCGGCTCGAACATCCGATTCCCGAAACGAATACAATTTTTTCTTTCGGCACACCAACCTCGGGCAGTGCTTTTTTTATTGCCGAAAGTACAGCATGTCCTCCGCATCCGGGACACCACTTGACCTCCGAATCGAGGTTAAAATCTGTTGCTGAAATGATAGGTGCTGCAGTTTCAAAAGCCATTGTTAAATCTCCTCCAAAATTTCATTGAATTTATTTTTCAGTTCCGATACCATAAATGGCAGACCCTGAATCTTATTGTATTGCAGGTAGTCGAATTGGGAATGTTTTGAGCGCAGGTATGCTGCAAACTGACCCAAATTGAGTTCGCATATAATACGTTTTTTAAATCCCTTTAGTATATCATTGGTATTCCTGGGTAGCGGATTTATATAATTGAATTGTACCAGCGATATGCTCTTTCCTTCACTCTGAAGTTCTTTTACAGCTGTATACAGGGAACCGTAGGTACCTCCCCATCCTATAACAAGGAGATTTCCTCGTTTCTTCCCGATGATTTTTTGTTCGGGAATAAAGTTAGCTATTCGTTCTATTTTTTCGGCACGCGTCAGAACCATAATTTCGTGGTTAAGCGGATCGTGTGATACTTCACCTGTTACGTCAGCTTTTTCCAGTCCTCCGACCCTGTGCCGCAATCCGTATTGTCCCGGTACCGCCCAGTAACGAGAGAGTTTTTCCGGGTTACGGTTATAGGGCAGATAATACGGATCGTTATCCTTTACCAACGGTGGTTCAATTGGAGGCAGGTTGTTAGTATCGGGAATAGGCCAGAGTTCGGAGCCGTTTGCAAGGTAACCATCGGTTAATAAGATGACTGGTGTCATATGTTCGATAGCGATTTTCACAGCCTGATATGCAAAATGGAAACAACTGGCTGGTGTTGTGGCGGCTAAAACCACGCAAGGACTTTCGCCGTTTCGTCCGTATAATGCCTGCAACAGGTCGGTTTGCTCTGTTTTGGTAGGCAAACCCGTTGACGGACCACCCCGCTGTACGTCGATAACAACGAGAGGTAATTCTGTAATTACGGCCAGGCCGAGTGCTTCGCTTTTTAATGCAAGTCCGGGCCCCGATGTTGATGATACACCTATTTCACCGGCAAACGAAGCTCCGATAGCTGAACATATGCCTGCAATTTCATCTTCGGCCTGAAAGGCAATAGCGTTAAGATGTTTCATGGTGGCAAGCTCCTGAAGGATCTCCGAAGCCGGAGTTATCGGGTATGAACCCAGAAAAAGTTTTCGACCCGCTTTTTCGGCAGCGGCCAGTAAGCCCCAAGCAGTTGCCTGATTGCCACTTATATTACGGAAGAGCCCCTTTCCTCTTATGGCAGGACTCACCTGAAAGGTCACTGCCATGGCTTCAATAGTTTCGGCGTAATTATACCCGGCATGCAGCACGGCTATATTGGCCTTTTTCAGGGAAGGTTTTTTACTAAATTTTTCTTTCAGAAAAGACTCTCCGATTTTCAGATCACGGTTAAAAAGCCAGTACAGCATTCCGGCAACAAACTGGTTGCGCAATTTGTCGGCAGTCCGGCTGTCGATCTCGAAGGTTTTCACCGTATCCCTCGTCAAGCTTGTAATAGGTGCCTTAATAACATTATAACCTTCCAGAG
>CAYUAV010000766.1:0-2036 GCA_964442665.1 uncultured Bacteroidales bacterium | reverse complement strand
CGCGTCCCCTCACCAGCTCCAAACGCTTGATGAGCTCCTGCGGGTCCTCATCAATTGGGGTCTGCACTTCAGAGGTGACAACAAATCTCCCCTTTTCCAGGGCATCTTTAAGTTTCATATGTGCCTCCTCAAAATTATTGAATATTGAAGATTGAGGATTGAAGATCGAAGGATCAAAGACCTCATAAAGAGCAGTCAATCTTCAATCGAAAAACAACAACCAACAATTTTCAGTTCAGTCCCAGCAACCGCGCAACCTCTTCCTTAAGTTGAGGCAGTGGAAGTGGTTTTGAAAAACAAATATCTGCGCCATAATTTTTCATCTTTTTAAATTTTTCTTCATCAAGGTATGCTGACAGGACTATAATTTTTATATTCTTAGTATCCTCCCCGCTTTTAATCTTCTTGCAGACCTCATAGCCTTTTATATCCGGCATCATGATATCCAATATCATTAAGTCTGGTTTAAAGTGATTGACTTGTATCCCGGCCTCAAAGCCGTCCGAGGCTGAGATCACCTCATAGTCATATTCATCCTCTTCAAGGGCCTGGACAATAGTTTCAACGATAATGGGATCATCGTCCACCACGAGAATCCTTATGCGTTTCTCCGCTATTTCCTCTTTGGGGATCGGTATCCCCTGTTTTTTCATGAAGCTCTCAAGGTCTGATTTTTTGATTCGGCGATGCCCCCCCACCGTCTTATAGGCTTCAATATGCCCGGATTCGATCCAATTGATGATAGTTTTCGGCGAAACATTACAGTACTTACTTGCCGTAAACACGGTCAATATATCGTCCATTATCCATGTCCCTCCATGTTGTTCTCAGCTGTTTTTGAAATTATAATTATTATAGTAATTATAGTTTGTCAACGGAAAAATGTCATTTTATGATAATAATTCAATATATCTGGCTGACAGCTACTTGCAAAACAATTGTGAATCAAGCTAATAAGTTGGTATTAAAGAGACTATTAGAATATGACGAGTCATAGTATAGCAAGGCGTTTACGCCGGTTTTTGAGAATAAATTCTTTCCGCATACTTTTTTGCCTATATTATAATAATTATAATAACTATAATTATCCCAATCAGCGACCACCAGTAGAACTGCTGGTATGGGGAAGGCCTCAAAAAATGCCACCAAACAACGGCCTGGTTGTTACCAGATGAAAATTCGAATATCGAAGCACTGATTTCGAAATTGCATTCTTGTTAAAATACTTGAAACGGTGGAACCGGTGGATTAATTAGGATTTACGAATTCCCTGCAACAAAACTTCTGCGAGGAGTTCGGCAGGCGGGGCTTTATTCCCTACTAAATTATATAATAGAAAATGCTGTTTTATAAGGGTATTACGGTATCTTCTTCAAGAATGGGTATAATTATCTTAAAGGTTGTTCCAGAATCCCATTCGCTTTCAACCTTGATGTCCCCTCCATGGTCCTTAATGAACCCATAGCAGACGGACAGGCCGAGGCCCGCATCTTTCACGCTGTCCTTAGTACTAAAAAACGTATCAAAAATCTTACTTAAGTTTTCTTTTCTTATGCCTATGCCAGTGTCTGAAATCTCAACCTGGACATTTTTCCCCTCGACCCCTGTTTTGACTGTTAATGTGCCCCCATCGGGCATGGCATCTCTTGCATTGGAGATCATATTCAAAAATACCTGCCGAAGCTGGTTCTTTGATGCATAAACCGTGCTCAAGCCTTCTGCAAAAGACGTTGATATACGGATGCTATGCTCGCGTAACTGCTTCTCATGCAATAGCAGGATTTCATCCAGGAGGTTGTTTATATCGGCTGGTTGCCTTTCTTCCTCTTCGGGCCTTGAAAAGGAAAGCATCTTCCGGAGCATTTCGGTAAGCCTTATCGTCTCGGAAAGTGCCATTTCCAATATTCTTCTTCTCTTGCTCTCCGGTGGGATCTCTGTTTTCATCAATTCTAATGTATTCATAATTCCATAAAGCGGATTATTCAGTTCGTGGGCAATCTGTGAAGTCAAACGCCCCATTGCCGCCAGCTTTTCAG
>CAYUAV010000765.1:0-2040 GCA_964442665.1 uncultured Bacteroidales bacterium | reverse complement strand
GAGAGGTCAACCCATATCTTTTGATACAGTCTCTCATCTTATCAATAGTTCTGTTACTCCTGGTTCAAAGAACTTTTCTTATATTGTATCCCGAAGTAACACAGGACACTCGCCAGTAAATAACAAGGTGTAGAAACAATAGCGGTGTTGGTAATTTGCTAAACTTTTGTACATTTAAAATAAAAACGGTTACCGGGGATAACAACGCAGCGCCGAAGTCCGTTACTGTTACTACACCCGGCCGTTATGCCTTATTTTAGTGCAACAATGAGACAAAAAGGCTCTTATTGAGAATTTTCGAATATAACAACTAAACTAAATACTGATTATGTGGCAAAAACTAATGATTTATTTTGCAAGAAATGAAAAGATTAAGTTATTTTTCCAATCAAGAAAAAAGCTTAGTCAACTTGCATCAAAGTTTATAGGTGGAAAGGATGAAGCAGAGGCCTTAAACAAGGATAAAAGCTTAATAAGCGATAATGTTTATACATCTTTGTTTTATTTAGGGGAGTACGTGAGCGATCTGAAAGTTGTTGACAAAACAATGAATTCATTGTTGAAAATTATGGAGATGTTATCGAAAAGTGGACTGGATATTCACATTTCAGTTGATCCGACACAAGTAGGACTTCAAATAGATAAAACCATTTGTCTCTCTAATCTGGAGAAGCTTGCCGAAAAAATTAAAGAAAATACGACAAATAAACATAAAAAGTCAAGTAAATGTTTATTAATGATTGATATGGAGGATGGATCTGTCTGTGAAGACACTATTACTTTTTATAACCAGCTAATAAAAAAAGATTTGCCAATCGGATTGACTCTACAAGCATATATGCATCGAACAGAACAAGATCTTCAAAAAACCATCAGTAATGGAGGGAGTGTAAGGCTTGTCAAGGGAGCATTTGCTGAAAATCGTAAGATTGCACTTACTTCGAAAAAAGAAATAAATCAAGCCTTTTTTAATCAATCAAAAATGATGTTGTCACCTGACGCAAAGAAAAGTCGATTTTATCCGATATTTGCTACTCATGACGACCAAATGATTGACAAGATTAATAGAATTGCTTCAGAAAATAATTGGGCTAAAGATGAATATGAGTTTGAGATGTTATATGGAGTAAGGGTTGATTATCAAAAGGAACTCGTTAAAGAAGGATATAAATTGAGATTATATATTCCTTATGGAAAGGACTGGTGGCCCTATGCCATTAGACGCGTTGGAGAAAACCCTAAAAATATTAAATACTTATTAAGAAATTAAAACAAGGCATAACACGCGCTGCTATAAAACATTGGGGTTTAAGTGGTTATGCAAACGTCATCTCTCGCATCAAGGTTTGTTGTATCTTGATAGTGAAGTGGCTCCGTAATCCCCAACGTTTCATACCGGCAAACCTTTAGGCTAAATTTAGGGTGACACGGAATAAACTGACCATATGAAGACTAAGATTCTAATAATAATACTCATCCATACGATAACTGATACAGTTATAGCACAATCTGATTCCTTGCTGAGCTTAACTCGTAAAATAACTCATTATGAGAATGGACATCCTAAGAAATTAGTTACTTATCTTAATGATAGTTGTGAGTATTTAGATGATTATCGTATTCCGGAATATATTGATTTTTGTAGAGAGGGATTCTACCAAGAATGGTATTCTAACGGTCATATTAAAACCTCAGGTCAATATAAATATATCTGGTCTCATGATACGATGGTAGTGGCTGACCCAATAACAGGTCAACTTGATACGACAATAGTTTCTTTTAAATCTTCTATTAAAACAGGCTTATGGGATACTTTCGACTCAATTGGTAATAGATTGTCAACTTCAAGGTATATAAATGATAGATTAGTTGCCAATCGAGAAAATTGTGCTGACACAATAATAAATGTTGGCAATGATTCTCTATGGATAAAAATTAAGGACTATTCATCATACTCAACATATTTGATAAATCGGACTAAAGACAATAAGAACCTGGTGATACAGTTTCCGACACATGGGACATATAATTATTGGAAAA
>CAYUAV010000764.1:0-2047 GCA_964442665.1 uncultured Bacteroidales bacterium | reverse complement strand
GGCCGTACTGGCCTGTTTTAATTTTGTATTCAAGTTCGGGACATGCTGAAAAATGTTGTAACAATGACTCTTTTTCATATCGGGTTGTAATCGCCGGCAGAATCCACTCATTATCCCACAGGTAATAAGAGACCAGAAAACTGAGCACGGTAGTTTTATAATTGATATCAAGAAGTTGGTACAGGGTATATTTTCCGCGGTATACAACCCGGAGGAATAACCGGCCCATATCCACAGGATTTTGCATGCTGTTAAATTCAACATTCTCATTACCGGTCTGATAAACAAAACCGGCAAGATCTTTTGGAGAATAATAAGCAAGAGGTTGTCCGCTGGTATCGCAAACAGTCAAATTGAACTGAAAATTGTATTGATTAATGTAGAGTGCTTTCCCGAATAACGTATCGCCGGCTTCCTTCCAGAATTTTACATCGACAAGCAGAGCGCGGTCTTCAATTTGTGCATGGCATACTGAACAGGAAAAAAACAATAAAAAATACCAGGCTGGTAGCAATATGGCATTTTTATTCGACATAGAGTACTAATCCTTTAAGGTATTCTCCTTCGGGATGATATATATTTATCGGGTGATCTGCCGGCTGTGTGAGCTGGTGAAGAATTCTGACATTCCTCTTGGCATTTGCAGCGGCAGCGAACACCGATTTGCGAAAGTTTTCTTTCGAAACAACCTGCGAACACGAAAATGTAAAGATTATTCCGCCGCATTGAACTTTTTCAAGGGCCTTCTGATTAAGCCTTTTATAACCCTGCAGTGCATTATGCAGGGTTCTCTGATGTTTGGCAAACGCAGGAGGATCAAGAATAATCAGGTTGTAGGACTCTTTCGTTTCTTCCATGTACCTGAATGCATCGCCGGTATATGCGATATGATTGCCTGCAGGAAAATTCAGAGTCATATTTTCATTCACCAGGCCGATAGCTTTTGCCGAACTATCGACCGAATGGACCATGCCGGCTTCACCAGCCAGGGCGTAAATCGAAAATGCTCCTGTATAACAGAACAGGTTAAGTACATTTCTGTTTTTGCAATAATGCTGCAACAGTTTACGATTTTCCCGCTGATCGATGAAAAATCCTGTTTTTTGACCTTGAGTCCAGTCGATATGGAATTTCAGGTTGTTTTCCGATACAATGGTGTTTTCAGCGGTTCCTTCAATGAAACCATTTTTAGTATCAATAGGGCCTTTGAAGGGCATAGTAGTTTCACTCTTATCAAAGATTGTATCAATTTTGCCTTTAAAAAGTCGTTTCAGGGCGACAACAATGCTTTCCATATTCCTGTACATACCTGCTGAATGAAATTGGATAACGAAGTTACCGTTATAATGATCGATTATCAGACCCGGCAGGTTATCGCCTTCAGCGTTTACAAGTCTGTAAACATTCGTTATTGTTGAATTGATTAGTCCAAGTTTTTCGCGAAGCCGGAAGGCATTCGATATCCGGTTAAGCCAGAAAGAATCGTTTATTTCACTCTCATCAAAGTTCAGAATCCGGACTGCAATTGTTCCGGGCTGAAAATGTCCGATCGCTAAAAATTCGTCTTTATTGTTATATACCCTGACGAGATCGCCTTCGGACGGATTACCATAAATTTTTTTTATAGCTCCTGAAAAGATCCATGGATGACGACGCAGAACCGATTGATCTTTCCCTGATTTTAAGACTAATTTAGTCTCCATACCCGTTAATACGCTTTATTCTTTGCAGTTTACGGAAAATCTCAAAGCACACCCAGGCATCGGTAGCTGCATATTCAATCTGTGCCTGGGTAAGCATGTCCTGTTCCCAGTTCGAAGTTTGTTGCCGTTTACTGATCCGAATTCCCAAAATATTGGCAGCTAGTTTCTTTAAGCTATTGTCTTCAATGCCAAAATCCTTTACATAATCCTGCAGGTCGATAAATCCTGCAGGTATGAATTTTTTTAACCGCTGAAGACCTCCTATATCGTCATGAATGGCAACACCGGCTTTATATACTAATGGATTACTGAGTATCTTGCATAATTCTTCAGGCATACCCATG
>CAYUAV010000763.1:0-2048 GCA_964442665.1 uncultured Bacteroidales bacterium | reverse complement strand
TCGGTGTACCTGACAATGTCTCCTGAAAGAGATTTATAATCCGCTTGTTTTCCTTTTTTGGAATAAATGTTTCAAACCAATCTTTCCCTTCCACCTCTTCAAGTCTGTACCCTGAAATCTCTTCCATATACGGATTAAATGTCACTATCCTCCCTTCTGTGTCCAATACCAATACAATTGCCTGTGCCGTTTCAATCAGACTTGTGGAAAAATCTTCTCCAAACAGAAAAGAAGTCTTCTCACGTTTTACATGTGATATATCATGGACCGATACCACGAGATCATCCGAAGTATTCCCATCATTCAACAAGCCCACAGAAACAGAATACCAAACCCCGGTATCTTTGCTAATATACTCATATGATTCCGGCTTACCGGTATCCATAACCCGGTTATGGATTTGCAGTACCCGGCTGCGATCCCTCTCATGGAGATAATCGAAAAAATTACTGCCAATAAAATTATTGTTTGTATTCCATGCAGGTATGCTATTTGAAAAAATAATATTTCCTTTCCTGTCAAGGCGCATAACGACATCAGGAATATTTTCCAGCAATGCATGCAGATTAATTTCACCCGACTGAGACTCCGCGATTTGCGATGTACCTTTATCGTCGTTCCTTCTGCTCTTTTCTTTTTCCATAACTCTCGTTCAAATTACAGATAATGATTAAGAAAATCCCAAACTCTGCCAGGGCTAAAAATTCAGCACATGAACTATATACAATTTAAAAAAAAAGTTCCAATGCCCGTTCAATTTTGATAATTAAATTACAGGTACTCCAACCAATATTCCATAAATGAAAACGGTATTCAGAATTACCGGTGCATTAAGTATTCTGTTAACAACCGGTAAAAATTGTCCCGGGCTTTTCTCTCAATCCATGGTTTGTGTCCGCATTGCTTCAACAATTCAAAGGAATAATTACATCCTGAATTTCTCAGAGGAATAAGAATACCCTCTGCCGGATGAGGATCATAATCGCCATGAATGGCTATAATCTGGCATGTTATCCTGTTTAGTTGTTGCAGGAGTATCCCTCTTTTTCGCAGTTCCGAAGCTTCATTCCATACGGAAATATATACATCCGGATCAATTTCTATATCGTTTGTGTTTTCTGTTTCCGCATCATAACTATCGGATAACGATACCAACATACTTAGTCTTATAAAAGCCTCTTTCCTGTCGGTAATAGTATTTTTTTCGATAGCTGAAAGCAACGTTGTAAATTCGCCACGTTGCCTGACTCCAAGCCTGTTCAGCCGTGTTTCGTATATATTCCTTGCGTACTGATTCTCCAACGGTCCGCAACCCATTAGGATAAGCTTACTAAGTCGACCGGGAAACCGGGCAGCATATAAAAGACTCAGCCAGGCTCCCCATGAAAAACCAGCGATAACAGGTTTAACTTCTCCGCAGGATTCCACACATTGCTGCAATTCGCGGAGTTGCCCGTCGATTGAAAGGGCCCTGTTGACAGATTCTATTACTCCATAATGTTCTGATAATTTCAGGGCCACAGGTTTCATTTCACCAATAGCCCCGGGTCCGCCATGTACCAGAATTACTCGGAAAGGAGACTTGCCATATTTTCTGAATACCTCCACAGAAACAGAACAAAATATTACTGGTATCGGGGAATATTTTTCGTTCGTAAATAGTAAGCTTCCGGGCCTATCTCCTTAATAATTTTATTAATGCGTAACCATCGTTCTTCAAGATCCTCATCGAAACCCGTTTGTTTGCAGGGAAATTCGCGACATTGAAAGCAAAAATCAACTTTTTTTGCCTTAGCACATTCCCTCACCCTGCAGCCTTCAAAAAGTTTGCATGTACTTTTCCTGCAGCCTTCGCAATCGGTATTGGCAAAATAATCGAGATGCGTTTTGAAATAAGGATAAAGATGGAAAATCGGTTCATTTAACAATTCGGAGAAACGATTGGCATACTTGTCAAACTGCCCCAGACTTTCGCGCAAAGCCCTGCTATTCTTCTTAATATCGCTTCCCTTATAAGCAAAACATCGCTCGCAACTAAGACCACAGGG
>CAYUAV010000762.1:0-2052 GCA_964442665.1 uncultured Bacteroidales bacterium | reverse complement strand
TTCCTGGATACCTGCCTGCCCGATTTCGTCATTCAGGCGGGCTTTCGCAGGTATATTACGACAGATCATATTTTTAAGCACATTGTAATTCCTGATCTTCTCCCGATATTCATCAGAATTCGCCAGGAAGGAATATCAATAAAAAAGCCCCGCCGTATGGCGGGGCTGCTACATGACAACCGCGATTATTTATGGTATTATAAATGATTATGCTGCATTTTGATCCGGCTCTTCAACTCTTGCCTTCCCGGGGAATCGCTGGCTCAGATCATTATAAATAGTCTGGGCACCTTCCACATTTCCTTTGGCAGCCAGCTTTACAGCGTTATAATAAGCCAGAATGCCTGCCAGAGCTTCCATTCCTGCCACGCTGGCGGTATCATCGATCTTATCGGCCAGCACTCTCAGCTTCCTCGAAATAGAGGTGAGCTGAGTCGTTAAAGTGGTATCCTTGTTAACTTCATCAACCGAAACATAAACGGGCATAAGATCTGGCCGCTGGGTAATATAATCTCTCCCTTTTTCAAGAAACCCTATATTCTTTTCACCTAGTCTGAAACCGCCCCTGCGATTTTCCTGTGATAAATTAAATAAAAACGGCATCTCGGTATCGATACTGTCGATTTTTTGTAAAATACTGCTGAGGACTTCATCAGTCAGTACAGTTGAAATGTTATTCTTCATAATTTAAAATATTAAAAAATTAGTAAAAAACGGTTGTCAGTAAACCTTATTGAACAGCATATTCCCGTTAACTAAACTATCTCCATCACAAAACTGCCAATAACGTCTTTGCAATATAACAATAATTCTATGAAAAACAACTGGCACATAACGCTTTTTATGAAAATAAATTCTGAAACCGTTGTTTCTCTCCGAAGCGATCGCGGAACAACTTACGAAATGTATATTGCCGTGCAGAACGAACTGGTGGCAGCTTATAACGAGCTTCGCGATCAGCTGGCTTTACAAAAATGGAATGTAAAATTTGAGGATCTGCCTGACGATAAACAGGAAGCGATTACCACTATATATCCGATGAAGATTTCAGAAGCAGAACCAAATCAATAGGTTACCTGCGTCCGATCAGAACTAAAAATCCCGAAACTTGTTACTACAAGTAAATCCGTTTTTAATACAATCCACACTATGCAAACAATTCTTGGAGCGGGCGGCGCCATAGGTATTGAACTGGCAAAGGAATTACCGCACTATACTAAATCCATCAGGCTTGTCAGCCGGAAACCTCAGAAAGTGAACGATACTGATGAATTATTCCCGGCCGATCTTACAAAAAAAAATGAAGTGCTTCAGGCTGTTGAAGGTTCGGAGGTCGTTTTCCTGACTGTCGGCCTTCCATACAATATCAACATCTGGCGGGAGACCTGGCCTGTAGTTATGCAACATGTTATTGAAGCCTGCAAAACACATAAGGCCAGACTTGTATTCTTCGACAATATTTATATGTACGATCCCGCTTACCTGGGTAATCTTACGGAAGATACCCCTGTCAGACCGGTGAGTAAAAAAGGTACAATACGTGCCGAAATTGCAGGTATGATCATGGATGAAGTTAAAAGCAGCAACCTCCGGGCGCTTATTGCCCGTTCGGCCGATTTTTACGGGCCTTCTGTTAAGAATGTGAGTGTATTAACGGAAACGGTTTTTAAAAATCTGGCTTCGGGTAAAAAGGCCAACTGGATGGTCTCTCTTCACTATAAACATTCCTATACCTATACGCCCGATGCGGGAAAAGCCGTGGCCATTCTCGGAAACACCAACGACGCTTATAACCAGGTATGGCACCTGCCCACTGCCGGCGGTCCGATGACCGGTAAAGAATGGATTGAAGCCATTGCCAAAGAACTAAAGGTGGAACCGAAAGTTATGGTGGTATCAAAATTCATGGTTCGTTTGCTGGGACTGTTCAATCCTGTTATGCGTGAATTTGTCGAAATGCTGTACCAGTACGACAGGGATTATGTTTTTAACAGCCGGAAGTTTGAGGAGCGGTTCGGGTTTAAACCTACACCGTATGATAAAGGAATACGC
>CAYUAV010000761.1:482-2058 GCA_964442665.1 uncultured Bacteroidales bacterium | reverse complement strand
TCATATTCCGAAGGAAAATTCGGCTCAAGGTGATGAGCTCTTCTTCGAATCCGGTTCACACACTCGTAAGACAAATCATCCAAATTCCCTGAACGTGCTGATGCTTCGGCATAAGTCAACAATGTAGAGGCAAAACGGAAAAGATATGCTCTAGTAGTACCAACAAAAAAATGGTGTTCAATCTTGTAGTCTTCATCTATATATTTTGGGATGTCTTTCAACGTTGCATCGTAGTAAAATTTTCTATATGCAACCCTGTCGCATGCTCCGACTGTGTCTATATGAATATAGCCTGTATCTGGATTAGCATCAGTAAGGTATGGAAAATAGGGAACATAAATATCCGTATAGAATGTAATTTCTTTCCGGTAACCGGAAGGATATTGATTGAAAAAATTAATTTCTGCTGCGTAGAAAAATGTTTCAATTTTTAAATCCGGGTCCAGATACCAGGATATAGATGCACTGTTGCCATACCAGCCACTATAAATATTTGACCAGCTTTCAATTAAATCAGATGTTGAAATACTGGAAGTATACAGGGAAAATATTGATTCAGAATTATAAAAATGATCATTGTCCCACAAATAAGCAAAATCATTTTCCAATCCAATGCCGGAATATTCAGCACTATCAATAACCTGTTTTGCCAAATCTGAAGCAAGCAAATATTTCGGTTGATCCTTACAGGGATATCCTGCCCAGCTGAGATAGACTTCAGCTAAAAGAGCTTTTGCCGAACCACGATGTGGAGTTACATAAGGAATTCTTGCTGCAGAATTATTATCCGGTAATAGTTCAATGGACCTGATCAAATCTGCTTCAATAAATTTGTATATTTCTAAGAATGACGAACCCGGAACGCTATAGCTGATATCAATATTATCGACCAAAGGTATCCTGCCATAAGTTCTTGTAAGCCTGAAATAGCAATATGCCCTGATCATGTATATCTCTCCAAGTACCTCTTTTGTAGCTTTATCATTTATTTGAGACAAATCATATTGTACCAGTATATTATTTGCAGAAGCAATAGTTTCATATAGGTTTTCCCATAAATAATATATTTCGTTCCTAAAGGTATATTCCTGGGGATTAGGGTTACAAACAAAATCATAGTAATAGGAATTATATTTACCACTGTATGGACAAATATCATCACCTTTTAGGTTTGCATTATAAAAATAATCCCTATCCCCGAAAAATGATTCCGAAAGCATGCCATATACTCCACCTGTTGCCAGAAGTAGCTGGTCATAATTTGTTATTTCCCCGATTGAAGTATTTTCTTCATGCAAAAAGTTCTCGCATGATAAGAACATAATAATCAAGGGCAAAACAATAAATCTTATATAAGTGTGGCCTGATTTCAAGACTATTTAAATTATTATTATAAATACATCATTTTTTAATCTTTCATATTCTGGTATCCCACATCATCTCATTTAAATTAAAATGTCAATCCCAATGTTAAGTATATCGTCTTCGAATTAGGTACTGCACCTCTATCAATAGCATTGTCTGAAAAATTATTGTCAGTAAATACGGTGGCCTCAGGATCATAACCCCTATATCT
>CAYUAV010000761.1:0-472 GCA_964442665.1 uncultured Bacteroidales bacterium | reverse complement strand
TTAATCAAAGGGTATTTGTTAGATTCCAATATTAAATCAATATTATTAGTGAAAATAGTTGCTTCAGGATCATAACCCCTATATCTGGTAAAGGTGATTATATTTTCAAAGCTTACTGATAATCTAAATTTCACATTTCCAAAAAGGGCTTTTGAAGGCTCATAGTGAAGCGTAATGTTTTTAAGCCGGATAAAAGAAGCATTATCCATAAACTCAGAAGATTGATAAAAAATATCACTGCTTATTGCTACAAGGCTATCGGCAATATAATTGTTAATTTCCCGGTTGACTCCTGTCATCAGTGTACCTGCCCTGGTAGCATTATATTTATAAACGCCCATTACAGCATACCATTGAATATCAAGACTAAAATCTTTATAATAAAAAGTATTGATTAAATTCCAGGTATAGTCAGGAACCGAGTTCCCAATAACCACCATGTCATTTGCATTCAACACATCATCGGTTGTAT
>CAYUAV010000760.1:0-2058 GCA_964442665.1 uncultured Bacteroidales bacterium | reverse complement strand
GTACCGGGTTACCATATACTGCATTACGTGCAGTAGAATAACATATAAATTGCAATAAATGTGCAAATTATGGAGAATGTCAAAATAGGTTTTCTCAAAAAGATTAATCCGCGAAATTTCAATTTCACTTCCAAAGTACTACTGCTAAGTATTGGAATTGCGCTTTTGATAGTGCTGTTATACTTCGTTCTTACATTAATAACATTACATAAAACGTTGGTCAGAGTCTCAGGCGATCAACTTGAAGAGCTTACATACGGTAAAGTTTCAGAAATTGAAATGAAGATATCTGTCATTAAGGAGGAAATTATTGAAATATCGGAAATGGAGCGAGTAAAGATGGCAGGAGAAGAATTTATAAAATCATTTGCTTCCCTTCCCGATGATAAATACGATCTTTTTTCTAGTGATCAACTGGAGGAACTGACCCGGAAACTCAAAGCATATTACTCGGGAACAGTGGCCGATCAATCGCCAATTACTTCAAAAAACATTATGGATTATTTCCCTTCGGATGCGAAATCTCTGGTGAGTCAATATCTGTTTGTTTACGAAAATCCTAAATCAATCGGGAGTAAGGCAGAATTTTATCAATATACCGATTATTCGTCCTATGCACAGTCACATGCAACGTATCATCTCTTCCTTGAAGAGTTGCGAAAAAAAATAAATGCCGGCGATCTTTATATCATCGATCCTGAATCTGGCTATGTGGTATACTCTGCTCAGAAAAATGCGGATTTTGGAATAAACCTTTATGAAGGGAAACTCAGAGAAAGTAAAATTTCCGAGGCATTCCATATGGCGCTTTCTTCTGAAAGTAATACGGTATTTATGAGCGATTTTGCAACCTATTTTCCGGCAGGTGACAGACCTGAGGCTTTTTTATCAGTTCCTCTCTATTCATTGAACCAGATTGTTGCCGTGTTAGTTGTACAATTTGGAACGGAACTTTTTGATAAGCTATTTGTGGATGGTTCATTATCTGCCGATGAAAGCTCGCTTGAATATGACGTTCTCGGATCCGATCTCCGGCTCCGTAATAATCCAAAACCCTACTTAAAGGACAGGGATTATTTTATCAGCGAGTATATTAAACTTAAAGGCAGGGAAGCAAGCAATAAGATTATGGGTTATAATAAAGTAAATAATCTTGCTTTGCTGGTCCGATATCCGCTCATCTATAAAAAATTGATATTCTCGGAAGGTAATTTCCGTTGCAAAGATTATCTTGGAAATTCTGTACTGGCAAGTTCTAAAGGCTTATCGCTTAACAATACTGATACTTTAGTGCTAATTACAAAAATTAATCGCAGAGAGGTGTTAAAACCTTTCAGAAGTCAGTTAAGATTATTTATCATATTTGCTCTTATAATTCTCTATATATCTTTTCTGACAGTGCGCACTTTTGGAAGATCGTTCACACAACGTTTGAAAGGCCTTCTGGATGGGATTGTAATGTTACATAACGGAGAAAAAGTTAAAGATATTGAAGCTAAAAATACGGATGAACTGGGCAATACAATTGAGGCATATAATAAGTTGCGGAGGCGTATCAATAGTGCTGAAGAATTTGCCCTGGAAATGAGTGATGGGAATTATAATTATAATTTTAAAATATTGAGCGAACACGATAGTCTGGGTAAGTCGCTAAATGTATTGAAAGATACCCTGATAAAATCACGCGATGAGCACGAAGCACGTGCAAAAGAAGACGAAATCAGGAACTGGGTGAATGACGGGATTGCCAGATTCAATGATCTATTACGTGAGAATAATACGGATATCAGACTATTAGGTTATTCACTTATTGAAAATTTAATCCATTATCTCAATGCAAGTGTAGGAGGGATATTCCTTGTTGAAGGTGACAGAGATCTGGAAAAGCGGATCGAATTGCTGGCAAATTATGCATTTGACAGACGGAAATATACCCAAAAGACAGTAGAAATTGGTGAAGGTTTGCTTGGGGCGTGTTATCTGGAGAAAAAATCCATTTATCTCAAAAAAATTCCTGATGATTACATCGAAATAACATCGGGACTCGGACACGAAGTT
>CAYUAV010000759.1:0-2059 GCA_964442665.1 uncultured Bacteroidales bacterium | reverse complement strand
ATGCATTGCACAAAACAGGAAGAAGTCCAATTTTTAAATCCAAATCTGGAAGAATAGCTGACTAAAAAGGAATTCCCAATAGACGTTAATTCTTTGGCCGGGAGGTTTCAAATATTAAATTCTAGTTTAAAACCCATAATAAAATAATTATATAATGAAATAAAAGTCTCACAAAACGCACATTTTGTTTTGTTATAGGGAAATCGTAATTTGCCTTACAGGTTGCCGGGATGATAAACACAAAGCGGAAAATAATTTATCGGCCTGCGGAGGAAGCATAAATGGTAAGAATCAGGATAAAGAATGATGTTTATAAATGAGTTAGGTTTAAGTGGAAACGCAACCGATGTTTAACAATATACATCTATATCATTTAAAAAGAACAAGCCATGAAAAATATTGAGATTATATTAATTACCTGCATCATTATCTTGGTATCCTCATGTGAGGATGATTCGAATAATAAAAATGGAGTTAGTTGTTTTCAAGTTGATTTGAATGATTCAACAGATTATCAAATTGACACTAAATGGATTTTTTTGGGATTCCTGCATACTGATACCCAATTGGAAGAATGTAAACCAGATAATTTAAAGGAAATGAATATTGAGTTTCGTGATTCTAATAGATTCCATGCTAATAGTTCATGTAATTCATTTAATGGATATTATTCAGTTCTAGTCCCTGATTCATTATTAATTGATAGCGTTTTCACAACATTAATGTATTGTACAAATGATACTGTAAGAGAGTGGGAAGATAGATATCTTAATGAATTAAAAAATGCAACAAATTATCATATTATTGGTAATAGGTTAACCATTGAATCGATACCGGATATTGTTTTAATTTTTAAAGCAGATTGAAAAACCAACTAAACCTAACGTGGTGTATAATGCATTGGTTATGTTTTTGCCCGGTGGATAAGAACGTAGGCCACTTTTTTGTATCTTGCTATTCAAACTTGATGCGATGCAGCGCCTACGACATCATATACCAGTACCATTGATGAAGTCTCATAAAACCATATTTTGTTTTCTTACTGGGAAATCGTAGTTTGTATGGCAGGTTGCCGGGAAGAAAGGTTTCATGGGGCGTTGCCCCAAATCCCGGTTTTTATTTTTTCATTTTTATTATTTGTCTTTATTGTTGGCTCTTTGAGGTTAAGTTGGGTTATGTTGAAATGCAGGGTGGATGTTCATTTATTCCTCAAACAATTATGAATGTCAAGCTCAGAGAGCTTACGCGCAAGCCCTTGTTTCGTGCGGCCGCGCCTGCCGCACGACCTTCTTTTTGTCTGCCATACAAAAAGAAGGCAAAAAGATCACCGTTCGAAAAAAATCAGTTAAATTCTACGAAAGGTTTTCTCCCTGCGAAACCCAACTCACTCGTCCTTCGGACTCGTTCAAACAGGGTTTCTCCGGAATCCTTCGCTCCCGAAAACCGTACTTGAATTATTGCCTGATTTTTTTTAGACGAATTATATTAAATCCGGATCATACATTATGTAGAAATCTTTCAGAAAAAGTCCGTAGGACTGATATATCTGTAGCCCCGGGCAACGCCTGGGGTTAATAAAAAAACAGGTAAACCGCCACAGCTGCCTTGTTCCTTCATGGGTAGTTGTTTGTATGCGGCGGAAGAATTAATTGGTTTTATTCAAAGAGTTTTGTAGTTAAGCAGGTTGATTCATGGGGCGCTGCCCCAAACCCCGGTTACTTTCTTTGATCCAAAGAAACTAACGAAAGAAAAATCAAGGCTGATAAGAAATTTGGATAAATCTAATTGCCCGGCTCTTCGTGTCGTTCCGCAGACGCTTTGCTTCCGCGGAACTTGATAACCTACGCTATGAGCCTTCGCAAAGATTTATTTACCAAATTTTTTATAGGCCGGTTCAAAGCCCAATTTTCTTGACCATTACCCAGAACGCAAAAATCTTTCAGGCCAAATAAATCCTTAAAATAAAGTCCGTAGGACTGGTATGTCTGTAGCCCCGGACAACGTCCGGGGTTTAATTGAAAACAGAAAAACCGTCGCATCTGCCGGATTACATAGGAGT
>CAYUAV010000758.1:0-2060 GCA_964442665.1 uncultured Bacteroidales bacterium | reverse complement strand
CTCCCTGTTGACTTATTATTCTTCATCTACTATTTCATTTCACTTACACACCACCATAAGCACTATATCCACCGTCGACAGGAATAATAACCCCTGTAATAAAGCCCGATAGTTCCGATAACAAGAAGAGGGTTATTCCCTGTAAATCTTCCGGATCGCCATATTTGCCTACAGGAGTGCTGGAAATTATTTTATTCCCCCGGGGTGTGGGATTTCCTGTTTTTTCATCAACCAGTAAAAAACGATTTTGATTCGTAAGAAAGAATCCAGGTGCAATAGCATTTACCCTGATGCCAACCTTTGCCAGGTGCACAGCAAGCCATTGGGTAAAATTGTTTATCGATGCCTTTGCTGCCGAGTATGCCGGAATTTTCGTCAGGGGCCTGAAAGAATTCATGCTTGAAATATTGAGTATAACTCCC
The DNA here is from genome assembly GCA_964442665.1 of uncultured Bacteroidales bacterium. Classification (GTDB taxonomy): domain Bacteria; phylum Bacteroidota; class Bacteroidia; order Bacteroidales; family UBA10428; genus UBA10428. The sequence goes on along the minus strand of CAYUAV010000758.1, from coordinate 1,638 downwards.
TTCTTCCGTTTCGCCATATCACGACCAAAAACCATTGTGGGTATCAGGGTACCGTTAAAATTCAATGCAAAAACTTTCTCAAATCCTCCGGTTTTAAGACCAAAAAATGATTTTTCGAGATCATCAATATCCTCGCTCATGATTTGTTCAATCTGGGTTGTTGCTTTGGGCGAATTACCTCCCGCAGCATTAATCAGAAAATCAACCGTACCCAGATTTTTATCGACAATCTGTTTTACTTCCATCAGCGATTCACTTTGAAGAACGTTAGCAGTGAGACCGATACATTCTGTTTTATAGGCCGATCTTAATTCCTTTGCCAATGCATGACTCTTTTGTTCGTCAAGATCGATAATTGCAACGTTAATTCCTGCTGCTGCCATAGCCTTGCATAAGGTTTCGCCGATAATACCGGCTCCACCTGTAATGACACAGTTTTTACCTTTCAGATCGGAAAAATCAAATTTATTCATAGATTATAGTTTAAAATTCTTATAATAATCAATATTCTCTTTCATAATAATATCAATTGGACTGAAATTGATGCGAACAGCCGGTTTTCCCGAAATCAAATAGTTAAATAGCGCAAGAACACTTTTATATCCCTGTTCTTCAGGTTTTTGACCTATTAGGAAATTTATGACGCCTCTTTCGAGAAAATCCAGGTTTTTTGCTATCAGGTCGTAACCAATCAGAATTATATCTTTCATTTTCTTGTCGTAAAGATACTGTGCCACCTTATAGGCCCTGGAATTTGTAACAAAAATACCTCTGATTGCAGCTGGTTCATTTAGAGCTATATCAAGCTTTTTCGTGAACTCATCACTGGTAATATCGATCTCAAGAGAAGTAGTTATAATACTTTTTCGGTTTGCCTCCGAAAGAAAATAGGAAAGAAATCCCTTCTCCCGCTTACGCAAGTGATGGGTAACTCCCTCTTTACTGACAGGCTTAATGACGAGTACACCGCATTCCTCGGGTAAACTATAATACATCAGCTTTGCAGCCAGAAAACCACTTTGTTCGGCATTCTGACCAAAATAAGCAAGATTATTGCATCCCTCAAGGTTCACGTCAATAAAAATGTAGGGTATCTTTCGGGTTTCACATTCATTAACAATATCAATCGATGTTTGGTAGATGAGCGGTGCAAAAATAAATCCGTCCGGAGAAGTCTCAAGAATTGTTTTAAATTCAGCAGAAATCGATCCGGGATCATTCAGATTATATGAATATATTGTAACAGTTGCGTTAAAATCCTTAATCTCGAAAAAAGCCTGTTCAATACCCAGTTTAGGCTTTTCCCAATAAGGATTATCATCCCCTGCAGCCGGAATTAATGCAACAATATTATATAGTTTTCTGGAAGCCAGCGATTTAGCTAATAAGTTAGGAGTATATCCTAATTCTTCAATAATAGTAAGAATATGATTTCTCGTTGCTGTAGCAACCTCTCCCCTGTCGTGTAAAACCCTGTCGACCGTACCTGCCGATACACCCGCTTTATAAGCGATGTCTTTGATCCTGATCCTGTTTTCAGCCGGATTTTTCATACTTGAGGAAAATCATTATTAATTTTTCCGTGTGCGCACACGACAAATATAATTATAATCACGCAATAATACCGTGTGCGTACAC
>CAYUAV010000757.1:0-2062 GCA_964442665.1 uncultured Bacteroidales bacterium | reverse complement strand
GTGGGGGAAAGCTAATGATGGGGATTTTGTGGCGGTGTATGATAAGAAGATGTTGTGGAGAGCGAATTTGTTGATAAATGAAAATGATTTTAATGCCACTCCATATGATACAAGGCAAGATTGTATGTCTGGGGGAAACAATTTTGATCCCGTTACTCCATTGTCTGAAAGAACAAACTTGTCTGATTGGAATGATCTCAATCCATGGATAGAAGGCAATGATTGGAACCATGTATACAGGGGGACCCAAGATTTCGGTGAATTTACAGGCACGCCATCGGGCAATCATAATACACTTTATACAGAAGATTTTGGAACTCTTCCCGAGGGCAATGGAGGCCAGGTCGTCAATATTCTCCCTTCCACATGGCACGCGGGTTTAAATGGAGATGAAACCACAAACACTGACTTGGATGGTACGATATGTTATTACTGGGGAGTGACAACATCACCGTGGGCATATAATGATGGATTGATTGATATAATGGAAAAGATTCAAGAAGTACGGAATACCTGGAATGTCACATACGCCCCGAATTTTATATTAAGTAGAATGACAGCGATACCTAATCCATATTCTGTAATTTTAACACCTTATCATGTAAAGAATACACAACCGATACATTTTTTTAAGTTTAATTTCAATCCTCCCAATCGTTTCTCTGAAGAAAATATGCACGTTTGGGAAAATTATTTTCTAAGTAGGGATATTATGATACCCGGTGCACGTCTTGATTCAAATGATAAATTGGCGGAGCCGGTTTATACTTCAAGTGAAGATTCGCCGGAAGCGCAATCTGTTCCTGATATAGGTATAATACGATTTATTAGTGGTTATCATTATAAAGGTGATCCGACACCACAGGATGATTTTGATATTTGGGTTCCACAATTTGTTAATGTTTTTACATATAGTGCATATCCGTATGAAGGAGGGAACCGCTATGCTGGTAATCCTCGGTCTACGGGTATCGATTGTGGTGGGCTTGTATATATTGCCATGTCGTATAAGGGTAATCCTTATAATTTTGATGGAAACCAAGAATCCGACCATAGTACAGGGAAAAGAGAGTTGTTATATGTTGATAATTACGCGGGAAGCTTATGGTTAATAGATGCTAAAAATAATAACGGTATACAAAGAGATATAAATAAAGTAGTTCCCGGCGACATAATATACTGGCCGGGATATCATGTTATGATTGTACAGTCTGTTGAATATGATAATGCAAGCAAAGATAGGGAAATAACAATAAAAAAAATACGTTTAATTGAAGCAACTTGGTATTATGATAGTAATAAAAATCGTTTTATTGGTTGTGTAATGAAAAATAATAAATTAGGGAATGATAGATATAAAGATATGAACTGGACAATTGGTCGTTTAAAAACAGCGGAATAAGGAGGTGGAATGAAAAATATTTTTATTTTAATTATAATATTTCTATTTTTTAACATATTTTGTGATGAGTATAATGTTTACGATATCTCGTTAATAAAAACTTTTACCGTTGGATATAATAAGGATAATTTTAAAATTTATATGCATGCTCCTTCAGAAAGAGGTCCTAGGACTATGGCGTTTGATAAACAAGGTAATATGTTTATTCCGGATCCGCAAAATGGATTATTGAGAAAATATAATACTAATTATAATTTATTGAGAGTATATAACAGATTCTCAATTTCAAATGCAATACGATTTTTATTATACTCCAGTTCATTAAAAGCCATCTTCGATTCGATTTTCGATTGTGATATTTCGGCCTGCCGGCTGTTGACCCACAGAGGCACCGCAATACCTATCTGCCATCCGTATAGACCATGTTCATCACTGATTTCCTGCGTGAAGATACCTGCATTCACTTCAGGGAAATACCGAGATTTGGTAATGAGTTCATTGGTTCTGGCAAGATTGTACTTTGCGTCGAAGTAGGAGACAAATAATTCGCCCCGGTAAGAGCCTGTATCGGCAGTTTTTGTGATCTTATACATTTCAAGGTGATCGGAAAAAGGACGGAGTTCAGAATTTGCCGATAAAAGCTGTTGTAACCTGAGTCCG
>CAYUAV010000756.1:0-2070 GCA_964442665.1 uncultured Bacteroidales bacterium | reverse complement strand
CACTGGCATCGATCTTTAATGTCCCTTTATTGGGAGGAGTGTTATTTGTGCCTGATTGTGAGTTACTTGAATGTTTGTCCTCGTTTTTCTTTGATGGTTTACTCTTTTCAGCTTCCTGGTATTTTCGGATGATTTCTGCGTTGAAGGCATCGAACTTTTCATTTCCTAATCGTTTCCGGATATCCACAAACAGGGATGCGTCAAACGGGGTCTTACTTTGAAAACTCTTTAATCCACAGAAGTACTGCATATAAACATTCTCACTGATTATGGCCACTGTATCACGGTCACTGAGGGTCATCTTATGTTTGATGATCAATGCCCCAATTACTAAACGAATGTCTACGCTCAAGCGCCCGGAATCCGGGTTTAAACTCTTTGCATAAATATTGGCTAAAGAATCCCAGGGTACCAGCTCTGCCAATACAACCCAACGGTTTGTCTTTTCCAGGGATTGTTCAAAGGGATGTTTGAATAAATCCAATGTCAATTGATTTGATGGTGTATAGCGAATCATAAGTGCAAGGATTTTGAAACAATTCTATGCTAATCCGTGCATTTTAACAAATAAAATAGTGTATATTTATTAACTTATTCAATTGGATTACAAACAGTTAATCATGTCAAAATAAAAAATCAGCAGACCCTAAGTACCCATCCCAGCGACGATAACCGGCTGGCCAATATCAATGAAGTCTGGGTCGGACTGGGTAGTCCCGGTGGCGACTATTTTGAATCGGAATACACTGAATTTAAGAACACATTGCTCCCATAAAAAAACCCGGCATCATTGAGAATGGCCGGGCTAATTTTTATAACTTATTCTTATTTATTTTGCTTTTCCTTGGTTTGCTACCGATTCCATTGCTTTTTTTACTTCTTCGGCATCGCCAAGATAGTAATGCTTCACAGGTTTCAGATCGTTATCAAGTTCATAAACCAAAGGCATACCCGTAGGTATATTTAGTTTAAGAATTTCTTCTTCGCTCATAGCATCCAGGTATTTTACCAATGCCCTCAGACTATTACCATGTGCTGCAATAATTACCCTTTTACCCGATTTAATGGTTGGGGCAATGGTGTCGTGCCAATAAGGGAGAAAACGTGCAACCGTATCTTTCAGACTTTCGGTTAAAGGGAGATCCTTGGGATCAACATCGCTGTACATCCTTAATTTTCCCGGATAGCGGTCGTCGGTTTTATCAAGTGGTGGTGGTGCAATATCATAACTTCTCCGCCAGATAAGAACTTGCTCTTCACCGTGTTTTGCGGCTGTTTCAGCCTTGTTTAATCCCTGGAGTCCTCCATAATGACGCTCATTCAGTCTCCACGACTTTTCCCATGGAATCCAGAGCTGATCCATTTCCTCGAGGCTAAGCCAGAGTGTACGCAATGCCCTTTTTAATACGGATACAAAAGCAATATCAAATTTAAAACCGTTTTCTTTTAATACCCTGCCTGCTTTTCTGGCTTCATCCATTCCCTTTTCTGTCAGATCAACGTCGGTCCAGCCTGTGAAACGGTTTTCCTTATTCCACTCACTTTCTCCATGACGTAACAATACAACTTTATACATAAGCTTTATTGAATTAGTTAGTATGAATGTATATTATGTTACTTCGCCATCGTATGTATAACCAATACTTTCAACCGTTTCTTTCACCTTTTTCAAATCAATGTTATCTCCTGTAAGAATAACCGTTTCACTATCGACATCAGCAATACTGTTTTCGATGCCCTCAAGTTTTCCAAGGTTTGCTTCGACAGTCATTTTACAATGGCTGCAATTCATTCCACGTACAAATATTTTAATCTCATTCATTTTATTTCCGTTCGACACCTGAGCTTTTGATCCGGTCCTTATTCTTTTAATCAATTTGCGAAGATATATATTCATTATGAAAAGTGTAATAAGAATACCGGAAATCAAGCGCAGCCAATAGGGTAATAATTCGTGATCGTGCCCTGAATGCAATTGGGGAATTGCATCAGTAAACCAATCCCTGGGGAGTAAATTATCGATAAACAAGCCCGAGAGAAGTGCACCGGAAATCAATGTAAAAAGATAAA
>CAYUAV010000755.1:0-2070 GCA_964442665.1 uncultured Bacteroidales bacterium | reverse complement strand
TATAACCTGCTTATCCTTAATTATTAAATATAATAGCCTGATATTGCAGGATTGATCCGGAAGTCTCCAGAATACAATAATATACTCCGGATGAAATTTTATTACCATGGGTGTCAGTGCAATCCCATCTCAATTGGTTACTATTTTCCTTTTCCGGATTAAGTACTTTTATCAGTTTCCCATATCCATCGTAAATCTTTAAACTTATTTTGTCTGATACTACATGTAAATTACTGAATATGAATTCAGTATTGGACGGATTGGGGCATACATTGAAAAAATCACCGACATTTATTGTTTCTGTTGATGTAGTCGTTTCGACGAATGTATAGTACGATGTATCTGAATTGACTTGAATTCCATCATAAAACAACTCTGAATAAAAGGCATAGGTTTGTCCGACACTACCCTGAAAATAGGTATTCTTTCCCGATCCGCTGTTTGCTGAAAAATCCAGCATAGGTAAATATTCACTGGTAGAAAGATTTCCATAGAATGAAATTGCACCACCAGAAGTTAATGGCTTAAAATACATATAGGCCTTTGTATCCGTAAGCATATTCGGATACATCAGTGGGGCATGTCTGTAGCCTGTGGACAAAAATGCTTTAAACTCAGATAATTTCACTTCGTCATTATCACTATTTGAGAAAGATGCAATGGTAAGTCTGATATATTGCATAGAAGCTGGTTCAAAAGTATCGGCAGCATATAAATTTATCGTATCGCTCCTTCCCGATTGATCTGCCAGCATGGTCCAGTCGGTGGAATTTACCGATCCTTCAATGGTATATTGGTATCCTTTATAAGCATCGGTAGAGAAATTTAACTGAAATAAATCGATTTCTTCTTCCTGACCAAGATCGATGATCACAGAAACAGGTATACCGGCGGAAATCCATTCTGTATTCAGATCTCCGTCATTCAGCAGGTCAAGAGTTGTTTCATCCCCGCTGTCTGTGGTTACAGTTTTACCGGGTAATACATTGGTATCAACTATTTTCACTATACTGGAATCTACCAGTGTTTCAAAAAGAACTTTTGCAATAAAATTATTTCCGTGAGCTGTAGGATGTATACCATCAATAAAATATTCGGGTTTATCTTCCGTAAGCGTATAAAAATCGATCAGTTGAACATCGCGATTCGCAACAACCGAATCTATCAGGGGTATGATTCCATAGAAAATTACTGAATCACTTATATCATACATACCGGAAAAAGCCTTCGGAGGATAACAAACCCATAGATCAGGATGCGAATCAAGGTTGGCCAGGGTATCGACCAGATCAATATAATCGGTATAAAAATCTTCGTTGTATATCCAGTTATAGGGTTTGCTGTCATTGGTCCCCAACATGATAATCACTTTATCGGGCAGAAAATTTAGCACACTGGTAAAAGCCGGTTCATCCCAGTAAGGATAATCGCCCTGGCGCAACAGGGTTCGTGCAGATACTCCAAAATTCTGAACATCCCATCCGGATCCGAGTAAAACATCAAGTTGAAACGGAAAAGGTATACCTCCAACTCCTTCGGTTATACTATTTCCGATACATGCAACTTTAATGTCTTCCTGTGCTGCAAGAATGAGTGTGAAAAAAAGAGAGAGGAATGGGATCAAACAATATGTCTGAATTATATTCCTGTGTTTCATCAAATATGATTTTTTTAGTTTAAATGATTAGCTGAAGTTACTATATACCGAAAATATTGCCTTTAAATAAATCGAGTTTTTATTTTCATTTTGAATACTATCGACTGAAGATATGTTCTAAAGAAAAAAATTTTATATTGAATGCCGCAAACGATCGCAACTATCACAAATTCCTATAAAAACCACTAGCGCAGTCCCGACAATTCGGAGTGTTATTCGGTCATCCCCACTCGCTAAGTCACTTTATGTGTTATAGCAAGTTAAGGTAATAATTAGAGACTTATTTAATGGTTCTGCTTCTCAATTCGCATCATTTTTCACAACCTTAACTAATTTATGTGAGAAAGATCTGGAAGTATAGTGTAAATTAATAAATGACAAAATAAGAAAAAGTAGTACATAATAACTGATTT
>CAYUAV010000754.1:0-2070 GCA_964442665.1 uncultured Bacteroidales bacterium | reverse complement strand
CAGGTCAGGACCTGTACGACATCACATCTCGGGTTGTTACAGGTATGCGGGATGTTTTAAAGGAATTTATGCCTGATGTGGTACTGGTCCATGGCGATACCACTACATCAACCTGTGCTGCCCTGGCAGCATTCTATAAACAAATTCCCGTCGGTCATGTGGAAGCGGGCCTACGCACGGGAAATATCTATGCTCCCTGGCCGGAAGAAATGAACCGGATGATCACCCGTTGCCTGACCACCTTTAACTTTGCCCCTACGGAATGGGCCAGGAAGAACCTCCTGAAAGAAAATGTCAGGGAGGAAAACATTATTGTAACAGGGAATACGGTCATTGATGCCCTGCATATCGTAGTGGATAAAATAAAGAAAGATACTGCCATACAAATGGAACTGGTATCTTTCGTTGAATCGAAAGGTTATAAAATTAAACCGGGAAAGAAATTACTATTGATCACAGGTCACCGCAGAGAAAATTTTGGTGAGGGCTTTATACATATCTGCGACGCCATCAGTGATATTGCCCTGAAGTATCCCGACATGGATCTTTTGTATCCGGTACATTTAAATCCCAATGTACAAAAACCCGTTTACGAAATACTTAAAGGGATAAAGAATGTATACCTGATCGATCCCATTGAATATTTACCCTTTGTTTTTCTCATGGATCACTCCCATATCATTCTTACCGACAGTGGTGGCATACAGGAGGAAGCCCCGAGCCTGGGAAAACCTGTTCTGGTCATGAGAGATACTACGGAACGCCCTGAGGCAGTAGAAGCAGGAACTGTAAAACTGGTCGGAACGAACAGGGAAAAAATCGTTGGTGAAATAACTCAACTCATGGAAGATCAGGACTATTATGATACTATGGCCCGGGCCCATAATCCCTATGGTGATGGAAAGGCGGCAGGAAGGATCGTTACATACCTGGCTAAAATTTAAACCAAGACCCCAATGATTACCATTCTTTGTCCTGATAATAATAACAAAGAGCGTAGTTATATCATTGAAATACTACTTGATGAATTTCTGACTATCGGGTACCGGCTTGAGCTTCAGGATGAATTAAATAACTATGAGATCATCCTGGAGAATAAAAATAAGATCATAATTCAGGACCATTTTTTTTCAAGATTCAAAAATGACCTGGAATATCTGAGCATTGAGAATATCCCGGAAGAAATTAACTATGTAAAGAATACATACTTGCCGGAAGATGATATCCCGGTCATTTACGGAACATCTGTTTTTGAAGTAAGAGACTTTCCGTCAGGACCAAAAGAAATTATATGTGGTATCGATATCTTTGCCTCGGCATTTTTTATGCTTACCCGCTGGGAAGAATATGTAAGTCGGGAAAAAGATTATCTGGATCGTTTCTCGGGAAAATCCAGCATTGCATTCAGGAATGATTTCCTGCACAGACCGGTAGTTAATGAATACAGTGAATTCCTGTGGAATATGATGCAGTATCTGGGTTGTACCTCCGTAAGAAAAGAAAGAACCTTTACGCCTTATCTGACTCATGATGTGGATTATATTTTGAAATGGTATAACCTTTCCACTACAATTCGCTCTCTCACAGGCGACCTCATTAAAAGAAAAAGTGTCAGAGCCTTCTTTGGTAATATCATGGATTTAATAAAAACCCGGTTGAAACTAAAGAAGGATCCCTTTGACACCTTCGATTTCCTGATGGATCTTTCGGAACATTATCAACTTAAATCCTACTTTTTCTTTATGAGTGAGTTAAGTGATAGAAATACCATTGGCTATAAACTTACCCATCCGTTTGTTAACAGGTTAATGTATAATATTACCCGGAGGGGACATTACATTGGATTTCATCCAGGCATAAATACCTATAATAATCCTGATAACTGGAAAAATGAACTGGAATACCTGAAAAAATATTCCCCTCAAAATATTTTAATCGGTAGACAGCATTGTTTACAATTTAAAATTCCGCATACCTGGCAAATATGGAATGATATAGGTATGGAGTGGGATTCATCCCTTTCATACGACGACGAACCCGGTTTCAGAACAGGTTCCTGTTATGCATACA
>CAYUAV010000753.1:0-2073 GCA_964442665.1 uncultured Bacteroidales bacterium | reverse complement strand
GACTTCCCCCACATAGCGACCCATGCATTCCTCCCCTCATACATACATCAGTATCGCCGGCAGCAGCCGTCCGGCAACCCCTATAACTCCTACACAATTTTTACAATAATTCTCAATTTGTAAAGTACTTTTTACATATAATTAGTGCCTGAACGAAAACCCTGTTTTTTTAAAAATCATTGGTTCAATTTCAACTGTCGCCAAGACGCAGCGCATCAAAAATTGAAAAATATCAAAGCTCTTCTCTCGCCTTTCGATTTTATCATCCATTTTTATATGCCACTTTACTAAATAGACATACCTGCCCCTCATAAATTGGTCTTTACATAATTTTCTTTACGATGCTTGCCGATATTTTTGTGACTCCCGCCTTCTTGCCATTTTAAACTTTTTTTGCTGGATTATATTTCCAAGATTTTGAAGATTGCGGCCTAATATTGCTAAAGCTATATATCGCTTAAAACCAACTATTGCGTGATCAGGACACCGATCCAATCCATGGTTCTCTAAAGCATTTATCCCAGACTCCACTGCTGCATGTTTCCTCTTTCCTTGTATAAAATCTTCTGAATACTCAATATTCTTTTCCTCTATAGACAACCTTCCTTTTTTAGGAAGAATCACATGATCTAAAATATTTGTTAACGCTTGTCTGTTACCAGGACTATAAAATCCTTTATCAAAACTTATACTGATTAAATCTGCAAACTTCTCCTTTGCCTTGCGGGCCATGGGAACTGCTACCTTATCATCCGTTGTTTTTTGCATCACCACGTGATGAAGAATAAATCTGTACTGATCTTCTAAAACACAAACCTCCAGCCCCAATTCCTGGGGAACACCAGCTTTGCCTTTCGATATCCACTCTGTGTGTTCCTCAAATATTGAAAAAACTTTCTCTTCATGAGGAATCCTTTCTCCCCCTATAACCCTTCTCCTAATTTGATCAATCTGCCTCTCCGCATGACGCATATAATTATCTATATCATAAGTATTTACTTCTTCGATTAACTTCATGTCCAAAAGTAACCTCAGAGTCCCTTCCGCTTTCTCAAGAAATGATTCAGCCCTATCAACGTAATTACGATGTGCTTCAATAATCAGCTTATCTCTCTCCTCCCTTTTCCTCTCATCCTTTGACGTGGAGTGTTTGATCTTCTGAGCTTTGCGATACAGCTTCTTTATAGTCCTTATATTATGAGAACTTTGTCGCCAATCACTTACTCCCACCTTCATACATAATCTGCTAATAAGAGTAATCACTTTCCGCATTGCATCAATAAGTAAGTTGATATCTGTCGGATAATGTACATCTGTTTCTACTACAAAAGAATCACATCGACCTCTTAATTTTTCTTCTTTTTTTTTACAAGATTATGGCCTGCCTTCACCACAACCTGATTTATTTTATCCAGTACCTCCGGAGTCAAAAGAGATACATTGTCCTTTATTGTTTGAATAGGATATTTATAATCATCTTCTTCAAAACACCCATGCCCAAGCATTTGCCGTAGCGTCTTGTGGTTGTCAGCTATTTCTTTAACTTTATCGTAGTCCCAGTTGCAATTTAATCTTAAGATCCCAAGAACCAATATCTTCCACAACAGCATCCCGGGTCTGCCGTTATCCGAATCTGTTCCCTCAGGCACAATCTCTTCTAATATTTGAAAAACTTCATCTCGTAGCTTAGGAGTACAATAAATATATTGCAGTCCCATGAGAAGCTTGGGAATCTCATCACGGGATCTGAGGTCAAACTCTATTTTCGAAATATCTACCTCTCCGAACTTCATTTGAGATTCTATTACTTTTCGCATTAATCCACTCCCGAAGATTTGTCAGATTCACCTAAACATAGTCCGGTAATTCTAATCTTAATTCATTATAATACAATGAATTATACTAATATATCGGAAAAATGGCAACGGAAAAATAACTGGTTTTTGTAAATCTTCACCTTGATAAATGAAATCTAATTCACTATAATATAAAGCCTTATATACTTTTCGTTCAGGCACTAATTAGTTCCTGGTGATTAATTCACTATTGCAAGCCATATTATTCTATTTCAAA
>CAYUAV010000752.1:0-2076 GCA_964442665.1 uncultured Bacteroidales bacterium | reverse complement strand
TGAGAATTATAGGCTAAAACTGAAAGGCAAATATGTCTATCAAGTTTATGCGTCAGAATTGGGATGCGATCCACAGAAGGTAGAACAGTTCATACATGATTGCATTCATGAATTCGATTTATTTCAATGTGATGATACGTATTTCTGGAGCGAATCCTTATTGAGACGAATGAAACTGAGAAAAGAAAAATCGGAAAAAGCACGTCAGTCAGCTAAAAAAAGATATGCGGACACAGAGCAGACGGAGAGCGAAGGCACTGCGAACGCAGAGCGAACGCAGAGCGAACGCAATGCGTCCGCTATGCAAGTAAAGGAAAGTAAAGTAAAGGAAAGTAAAGTAAAGGAAAGTAAAATAAAGGAAAATATAGATTTGGAAACCCCTGTTTCCTCCCTTCCTCCACCTCATCGAAAATTCAAGACCAAAGTCAATGAAAACCGGTGGGATCGATGGTGGCAGGAGATTACGGCGGTTGTCGACGAATACAACAGCATTCGGGGCAAGTCCAGGAGTCCGGATATTGAAAATTATGTGCAGCTCATTGGAATATTGTTTGAAAATGATTATACGGTTCAGCAATGCAAGATGGTGGTCCGTTTTATGTGGCAGAAGTGGAAAGACGAAGACAAGATGCTGGATCATCATGAACCGGAGACACTGTTTGCGTTAAAGAACTTCTCCAAATATTTGATACGAGCTGAAGAGTACTATAAGGAGATTGAAATATCGCAAAAGGCTGCGCGAAAAGTCATCAATGAAACGGACAGGCTTAAAAAAGAAGTTGAAGAGGAGAAAGCGAAAAGCGGGGGCAAGCTGCCGGAAGAAATACAGCAGCGGATTGATAAAATTGTGAAGAGAGCATCTGCATGAAGATCATTGTGAAAGACTTTAACATAATCAGTGAGAATGAAAGGCTTGTTCCTGGGAGAGGTCGCTTGATACTCAATTCGAAATATAGAAAGTGTAAAAATGACCTGATATTACTGATGAGGTCACAGCTCCCGGATAATTATAAATCAATTGATTCGAATCTGCCGATAACAGTGGCCGTTCATACGTATAAGGATATCGATAATGTTCAGAAAATCATTTTTGATTCAATGCAGCTTGCCGGAGTTATCGATAATGACAGGCTGATCGAAGACATTCGTATTGTCAAGTTTCCGGTGAAACGCGGCAAACCGGATCGGATTGAAATATTCATTGAAGAGAAGATAAATCATCGATGAAATGTCCGATATTCCAGAAAGAAATGTGTCTGTACGGGAATTGCCGTTTTTATATCAAAAATAAATGTGATTATGAAGTCATTATGAACGAGAGGAAGATGAGGTTCAAAATGAACAGGGAGGAAAGAGAGAAATGTCAAAGCCGGGTAAAATAATTCTATGGATACTCGGGATATTCATCCTGGGACTTCTCTCAGTGAATATGTACCTGAATATTAGCGATAGCAAGGTGAAGGTCCGGGAGACAAAAGTGATCCGCGAGACGGTGAGACCCTATTATGAGCGGGAGGAAATCAATGAACGAATTAAGCAAATGCAGGTTGAAGGCGGTTATGATCGTGTTGTTGATGTGTATGCTGTATATACCCGCGATCGCTCTGTTGCTGCCTGCATTATCAATAATTGCGTTGTATTTGATGTGCCGGTGGATATCGGGTTCGCGCTGTGCAAACGCGAGAGCGGGTTTGAAACGAAGGCGGTACATAAAAACAAGAGCTCGACGGATTACGGGTTATTTCAGCTCAATTCCTCGACATTCAAGGCATTGATAAAACAGAATGGGATCGAGTGGATCATGAAGCCGGAGAATAACATACATACTGCGATCCGGCACCTGAGGTGGCTGTACGACAGGTACGGGTCCTGGGACCTGGCGATCGTGCATTATAACGGTGATTTTCAAAACGGAGCGAAAGAACATCTTATTGCAGTTTATGGGTATGAAAGGGAGCTTGACCGACGGTTTAACAACAGCATTTAAGAAGAGGGAATCATGGGAATAGTCGAATTGGATTATTTTATAGGAGTTTATTTACCAAAGAACAATGGTTTTGGTTTTATAATTATAGA
>CAYUAV010000751.1:0-2077 GCA_964442665.1 uncultured Bacteroidales bacterium | reverse complement strand
CGTTTGGGTCATTACAAAATGGTATTGTGTACTTTTCGTGTTTAATCGGGATAATGCACTGATGATGTAATGTGCCCTGCGTGCACAATTAGCATACAAAAATTCCGTTTCGTATACCAACGGTAAACAAAAGGCGGGTTACTTGCAGTTGTAACCCGCTTTTCTTATCCGATTGGGACATTACAATATGTTTTTATCCCTTTTTAGCACATAAGTGGCAGAAGTCACTCTTTAATCCATCGAATTATTTTTAAAGAAGACTTATGCTGCATCCTGTTCCTGCCCCTCTTCCTCTTCCGTGTTATCCGTTACTGAAACCCGGTTCTCAATTTTAGGAAAGAGCTTCTCAGCATCTTTCCGTCCATATGTCTTCCGGGCTTCAAGGTAATTCAGCTCGTATTTCCTGATCAAGGCTTCTTTGAGCATTTCAGCCTCTGCCTCGGTAACCTTTACATCGTGTACGCTGACTTGTAGATTACTTATGCTGGTTTTCACCGCATTGGCTCTCTCTTCCAGAATCGGAATAAAGTTCGACAGACTATGATCGGTGCCGAGTTCTTTTACACGCATTATCAGATTTTCGATCTGTAAGACTTCGCTGGCAAGAGGCAAACTAATGATGTCACCATATTTCTCGTCAGGGAATATACGCATGCTCACGTTACTACCCGGGTTATCCCGGTCGAATTGCTGGCAGGCATAGAAGAGGTTTCGTACGGCATCGTCGGCCAGGTTATCGGCCAGTATCATATCGTCGTACGCATTTTCACGTGTCCTGACCTTTGTTAGTATTTCCGCCTGTTTTTCAGTCAGAGCATCATACTCGGGCCGGATCTGGTTGATCAGGTTTTCTGCATTAAAAACCTGTTTAAGAAGACGTATGTGTCTCCTAACGATTCCCAACAGCCTTGCTATCGAGAACCTCGTTGAAAGCATTCTCATTATAACAAAATTTTAATAGTTAATAATTAATGTGATTTCGCTTAAGCGTTTAACGTAATAACTGTAAACTTACCCGGTTTATTACTTTAGAATAATTCTAAATAACTAATGATTTGAAATACAGGGTAATAGTGAGTTAAAAAATTTTCGGGCTTCTTTTGAGGGATAGAATTCCCATATCATTCCCCTTCCTCAGGTGGGAATATCTCGTACCTGCCGAAAAGATTTTTCCCTGACTGCCGTTCGGCAGTTCAGGCAGGTATTTCAAAACAACCTGCATGACGACAATACGCTTTGAATAAAATCAAAAATATCTTCCGCCGCATATAAACAATTATGCAAGAATAAACAAGGCAGATGCGGCGGTTTTTCTTTGGTTATAATAACCCCGGGCGTTGCCCGGGGCTACAAACATATCAGTCCTACGGACTTTATTTCAGTGCGATTCAACCGGCCCCTGGCTTCGCAGGCGAGGATCCACCCGGTGAAGCTGGCGTGCCGTAAGGCAAATAAAATATGTCTGTGGAACGTATTGCGGTTTTGCTTTGATATTAGCCTTGTGCGTTGGCTTGTCCACGGGCAGCGCGAAATACAATCTGACTGGCTATAGTTCGCGTGGGATCGGGCGACAGGGACAGATTGGATTTTTTGCCCGTGGCGGTTTCTTTTGCTTCGTTTTCTTTCCGTAAAGAAAATGAAGAATAAGATTAAAAATTGCACTTACATACAGGGATAAAATAGATTTCTTCTAACTATCACACCCTTAATACAAGAACGATTAAGTAGAGAAAAAGCAAAAGAAAGTTATTGGGGTATGGGGTAACACCCCATGAAATTACTATTGACAAAGTAACTGCCCATTCATTCTAATAATGTATCCTCATTCCGCCGCATACAAACAACTACTCCTATGTAATCCGGCAGATGCGACGGTTTTTCTGTTTTCAATTAAACCCCGGGCGTTGCCCGGGGCTACAAATATATAAGCCCTACGGGCTATCCCTTATGTAGATTTACCCGACCTGAAAGATTTTTGCGTTCCGGGTAATGGTCAGGAAAATTGGGATTTGAACCGGCCCCTGGCTTCGCAGGCGAGGATCTACCCGGTGAAGCTGTCGTGCCCGAAGGGTAAATA
>CAYUAV010000750.1:0-2088 GCA_964442665.1 uncultured Bacteroidales bacterium | reverse complement strand
ATAGCATTATTCCTGGCACTTATCCTGCCTACAAGCTATATTTTAATCATCGACTTTTTTAACAACAGACTCAATGAAGTTGAAGAAATTGAAGCACTGACCGATAAACCTGTGTTGGGTAAAATATTCCATAATTTCAGGAAAACCAGCCTTGTTGTGGCACAACGTCCAAATTCTTCTGTTTCAGAATCGTTCCGGAGTGTGCGAACGAATTTCCAATTCTTTGACCATAGTGGTAAAAAACAGGTCGTATTGTTTACATCCTCAACCAGTGGTGACGGTAAGACATTCTGCTCAATTAACTTTGCGTCGGTACTGGCAATGAATGGCTATAAAACTGCACTCCTCGAGTTCGATTTACGTCGTCCGAAAGTGCACCAGGAATTTGGTGCCAGTAATATGATAGGTATCAGTTCCTATCTTATTGATAAAGCGGTGATCGAAGATATTATTTTGCCCACCGAAGTTGAAAATCTTGATCTCATATCAGCAGGCCCGGCTGCGCCAAATCCTGCTGAGTTGATCTCATCGGACAAAACCAGTGAGTTCCTGGAAACACTGAAAGAAATGTATGATTACATTATTATCGACTCAGCTCCGGTTGGTATTGTCTCTGAAACATTCCTGCTGATGAAACATTCCGATGTAAATATTTTTGTTGTCCGGGTTGAACATACTGTTCGTGATGCGTTCAAGAATGCGCTTAAAGGTTTACAAAACAGTGGATTTACTAACTTCAACCTTCTGATCAATGATATCAATATTAAAAAGGAATCGTATAAATACGGCTACGATACAAAATATTACACCGAAGACTCTAAAGGTTTCTTCTCACGATTATTTAGTGGAAGACCCTCGTAATAAAAATATTGTGGAGTAGTGAAATGTAATTGATTAGTATTAACACATAATCCTGTACCCTTTGAGAAATATGGATTTATAAGCTGCTGCTTCGGATATTTAATAACTTAAATACACTTGATATTTGATATACATCAATTAAGTTCTTATTTTAGCAATTCGAATAGTAATAATTAATAAAAATCTGGCTAATTAAATACAATTAGCATTACATTTGTTTTTGTTTTCATGGTTTTGGTTTTTGGGGAAAGTTGCCGGTTTCTTTAATGAATTCCGGCATTCCCTTTTTTGGTACTTACTACAAATACCAGACATTTAGATCAAACAATTCACGTACCTGAAATTCTGATGCACTGTAATCCTTTTACATGTTACCAATAGTATTCTCTGTGAAAACATTCCTTTTCCATATATTTTCCTTCAGGTTTGTATTTTTATTTTCCCTTCAATATATTTATGCATAATGAAGGAAAATAACTGTATAGAAATACTGCATTTTACCGATATTCATGGCGCCGGATTTCTCTTCAAAGAAATCAATGAAGAAATAAATAAAGCAGATCTGATCATTATATCGGGTGATATCACGCATTTTGGCCATCAAAGTGATGCGAAAAAAATTATTAATACCATCATGAAATATAACCCCAACATCTTAGCCGTTGCAGGTAATTGCGATTATCCTGCTGTGGAAACATACCTTCAGGAAGCTCATATCGGTATTCACCGTAAGGTTATCGAATTCGACAGGTATACAATAGCAGGTGTCAGTGGTTCGTTACCATGTCCGGGAACTACTCCATATGAATATACTGAAGATGAAGTTGCTTCCTGGTTAAATACTTTATCGGAACAAGTAACAGATAAGAAATCCCTTATTTTTGTTCCTCACCAGCCTCCCTCCGATACTATTAATGACGAAGTAAATAAAGACACTCATGTAGGAAGTCCTGCTATACGTAAGTTTATCCGGGATACATCTCCTCTTCTGTGTCTTACCGGGCATATACATGAAGGCATTGGTGTAGATAAAATAAACAATTGCCCTGTTATTAATCCGGGCCCTTTCCGAACAGGTAAATATGCTCATATTAAAATCGAAGGTGAAATCCTGTCGGAAGTAAACCTGAAACAAATCACCGCAAATTAAGAGCCTTTTACCTAATAATTCCTGTATAATACCTACTTATGCTTTATGATCCGGAATACCGGATATATATTTGTTTA
>CAYUAV010000749.1:0-2090 GCA_964442665.1 uncultured Bacteroidales bacterium | reverse complement strand
CTGACTCTTCCCAATAAAACTGTGGTGCTGGTATCGGACGACGATGAGAGCAACGGATGGGCCCTTGCGATTAAAAACACCATCAATATCTGGTCCAATGACTTCGACTGGAATATGCGGGGAACAACCAACTGGCTGGAGAATGTTATTGCTCATGAATATGCCCATATTGTTTCGATATGGTCGAGTTTTAAGATGCCTGCCTGGATGCCCTATGTTCAGTTCGGCTATTTTACCCATCCCAATGCAAAAAGACGCATAGAGGCATTTCATCTATTCCCTTCGGAAATACTGCCCCCCTGGTTCTTTGAAGGAATAGCCCAGTATGAAAGCACTTTAAATAAAGGTGATGAATGGGACACCCATAGAGATATGATTTTGAGAACCTTGTCGCTCTCCGATAAATTACTCACGTGGGATCATATGTCCGTATTTGCAGGCAAGGGAGATAATTTTGAAAAAACCTATAACCACGGCTTTTCACTTGTCAAATATATTGCAGATACGTACGGCTATGAAAAAGTTGTTTCAATTTTACGCGAGGCTTCGAAATTAGGCAGGCTGAGCTTTGACCACGCAGTCAAAGCTTCTCTGGGTATATCCGGGAAAGAGCTCTACAAAGAATGGAAAATGACCCTAAAAAGGCAGTATACCAAACAAATCGATAGTATTGGTGAACAGGTATATGGAACAAAAATAAACAAGGAGGGCTATGAGAACTTCTGGCCCCGCTTTGGCCCGAAAGATAGAAAAATATTCTTCTTATCCAACGGCACCAACGATTACAGTTATAGAAGCTTATATTCGTATAACCTCAGCGATACGGTGATTGAAAGAAAACGCATCAAAATGGAAAGGCCTGAAGTCAGAAGTTTCTATAATATTCATAAAAATACCAGGCGCATCGTCTATAGCAGCCAGCAATCGAGAAAATCAAACTTACCCCCGAAACTTGGCGGCAGGAGGGCAAAAGACTTGTTTATCGATAATCTTCCTGACCCGGAAAAGAAGAAAAGGCTATTCTCAAAAAAAACAAAGAGGCAGATAACTGAAAAACAGCACTTTTTTCATGCAGCCTTTTCACCTGCCGGTGATAAACTCGCCTGCACCAAACGTACCATTGACAAATTCTATCTTCTACTTGCAGATACGTCCGGAAAAATCTTGAAAAATCTGTACCCTTCAAAGAAAAATCCGAAGCTTGAGATAAAATCAATTTACAGTATTGACTGGTCCCCCGATGGTAAGCACATAGCTATCAGCTATCTGGACCTTGATGATAGAAAAATTGGCATCTTTAATCTTTCGAACGGAGAATTCTTTACGCTATGCAACACTGAGCACGACGAACGGGATCCCATATTCAGCCCTGACGGTAAAAAAATCTATTTTTCATCAGACCATTCAGGCATATTTAATATCTACCGCTATAATTTCGAAACCGGTGTTCTTCAGCGTATAACGAATGTCTCCGGCGGCGCTTTTACTCCTGACATTTCAGGAGACGAGAAAAAGCTTGTCTTTGCAAATTACGATGAGGACGGCTATGGAATATATCTCATTGACAGCATCATAGTACTTGAGGAGACGAACCTTGACACCGGCAATGCTTTAGCAAAACGAAGTGAGCTTCCCACCCGAAGATTGAAAACAACTTTTTCTGCGCCAAAAAACTATCTGAAGATGCCCCGGCAGTTTATCTTTATTCCCTCATTCTTCTCAGAGCAGATTATAAGCCAGAATGAAGATGCTTTCGAGGGCATAAAACATTTCAAAATTGGCGGGGTGGTAAATTTAGTCGACCCACTGTTCTGGGCTGAAAAAGGCAGCAACATCGGTGCGTTTTTTCTTCTCTCCCCGGACCGGTTTCTTTTTGACAGGCAGGAGATTATAAACCGAAAGGCCACGTACGACCTCGGTGTTTTTGCCTTTACCCGCACCCTTCCCGTTGACCTGTGGGTTTTTTATATCCAGAGAAGCATTGCGGGAAAAGATGTATTCAGCCATGACTATTTCGGCAATGACACGCTGGAAACACTCGACTATAATTTAAATCCAAGTTTTGTCGATCTCGTAGTATCCCACTGGAT
>CAYUAV010000748.1:0-2091 GCA_964442665.1 uncultured Bacteroidales bacterium | reverse complement strand
GGAACAACTTCCCATTCTGAAGGTTTTGCCCAGCAACGTTCTGAAAATGCTATGAGCTTTGGCAAAAGATAGTATTCCATCATTTCTCCCCCCTTTATTGTTTCGCTCCATAACTGGGCCTGTAATCCCAGGATATTTTTACAGGCATCCGGTTTTAAATGTTCCATTCCGGCATATTCCTTTTCCATATCAATAGATTTTCCCAAAACTGTTTTGGTGTTCGTAATAAACATATTGAAAGGGGCAAATTGCCAGGCATCGCGTTCGTCGTTAAAACCACCCCAGTATAACCCGGGTTCTTTGGGATCGTTATCGTATGCAAGGTCGAAATAGAAATTGGATACCGGACACAATATGACCGGATAACCTGCATTGGCAATCCTGTAAGCCAAATCCTGCGACCCGTCCAGATTATTCCATATATAGGGGATCACAGTTCCGTTTGCGAATTCCGGATTCACCCGGTTTTTTCCGTTTTTATGTTTAATGAGGGCCACTTCTTCCCAGCCGCCGGCTTTCAGGTTCCGGTCGTTAAGCAACTTTGTAATGCATCTGAAAAAATATTGCTGAAGATTTTCCGAACCGCCAATCTCCGGATGTTCAGCCAGCAGTTTAATGCAGTAAGGCGACATGGACCATGCACCCTCCGGCACTTCATCACCACCGGTGTGAATCATAAGTAAAGGGATTCCGGCCTCTTTATACATCTCAATAATATCATCGGCAACCGTTTCGAAAAAATGGTATACCGATTCGCGTCCAACACAAACCACATTATCGTTATAGTACTGTGCCGAAATGTATTGCGACCGGTCTTCCATGTCGATAAGCCTGTATTCATTAGCTTCGGCTACCTTATCTTCTGCAATGAACCGATTAAAGCGAACTTCCATGGCTTTTATGGCTGCACGGGCGTGTCCGGGCATATTAAATGTAGGAATCACCGTGATATGCCTCGTATGGGCAAATTGAAGTATTTCTTTGAAGTCATCCCGTGTATAGTGACCCGTACCGTGATTATCTTTCGAATCGGGATAGGGTCCGGAACCATACGAGGGATGTAGAAATTTCTTTTCATCCTGCGTATGTCCTCTTTTCGATCCGATCTCAGTTAATTCCGGTAATTCTTCTATATCAAGCCGCCAACCTTCATCATCTGCAAGATACAGATGCAGGACATTTAGTTTGTACATTGCTATCAGATCGATAATTTTCAGGATCTGCTCTTTCGATTGAAAATTCCGGCTTACGTCCATATGTAATCCCCGATATTGAAATCGTGGTGTATCCTCGATATGTAAAGACGGCAAATTAATGTAACCCGGTTTTTCCTTATATACTTCGTAAGGAATAAGACTGAGCAGGGATTGAATACCATAAAAGACACCTGCTTTGCTTCCTGTAATGGATACTGATCCCGAATCAGCTACCAGATAATAGGATTCTTCACTAGTATTATTTACAGTAACAGGTCTTGAAATTAAAGAAATTACTGGCCCGGTGTAATTAGCTGAGGTTAGCGGTTGCAAATCGAGACTGGCTATTTCATGCAGTTTTTTAATCAGAAATTTTGCTTCCGGCTCAAGTTCCGGATCATAAACAATGGAATAGCGATCATCCAGAATAAAAGTATCGTTATCAGTATGTATTTTATATGGTGAAGGTATAATTTGCAATAATGAAGGAACCCTTTCGGAATAACCTTCCAGGTAATTATTGTATCTGTTTTCGGGGGTTGGCAAAGGCTCTGAGTTATCTCCCGATCGTTTGATCTGTTCCTCACGTGTAAAAGGAGCAATCGAATATTGCTGAGGCAATATTATTTCCTCATGATTCAGATCATCGCGGTAAACAATATACAATCCTTCAGGTGCATCCGATTCTTTGATCTGCCAGCCATGGAATTCATAATAGATTTTAAAGGAATTCCCGGGTTTGAGACTGCTGTGCTGACGGGGAACCAGCTTGTACCAGTCGCCGCTGATTTGTACAATATCCGCAAGTGCGCTGTCGGCTGAAGGAATTATGGTTCTGGGGGCCATATTAAAATAAAGTATCCAGTTTTTGGATTCAAGAGTAGCTCCGGAATTA
>CAYUAV010000747.1:0-2101 GCA_964442665.1 uncultured Bacteroidales bacterium | reverse complement strand
ACAGACTTGCTATTGCAATGGCTGACAATTACTGGTACAATAATGTATAATCAATAAATTTCAGTGCTACCTATAAAATCGTTAAAAATCATTCTTTTTTTCTATTGTATATTTCTGAATCGTGTGCCTTCGGTTATGGCACAGGAAGATTCATTACTTGTATCAGGATTTTATCAGAATTTATATAATTATAAATTCCTTTCGGCGGACACTGTTCTCAGGAGTATTGGTAACCAGAATTACTCACCACGGGTCGTTAGCATACTGGAAATAAGCCTGGCCTGGTGGCAGATTATTTCAGGAGAGGGCAGCCAGGAAAAAATCGATAGTTTATTCCAAAAAATTGATTCGGAAATTGATCTGATCGAGAATAAAACTCAAAAATCTGATCACAGCCAGGATGAATACATTCAGCTTATTATCCTGTATTCCTATAAATCGCGTTTGCATAACTACCAAAATAACCGTCTGGCCAGTTTCAATGCTTTTAAACATAGCTTTAAATATTTTGAGGAACTGGAACCCTGCGAGTCGGGTTATTGCGATATGCATAATTTCATCGCCGGCATGTATTATACACTGGGCGGACATTTACAGGAACAATTTTCGCCGGTTTTTTTACTGGGTCTCGACAGAAATTATGCCGATAAGGAAAAAGGCTATACATTGCTGGATCAATGTACGAGATCGCGAAACAGCCAGATCCGGACCGAAAGCATTTACTTCCTTATGAAATTATATTATGAAGTACAGAAGGACCCTGATTCTGCATCGAAATATTCCAATCAGCTGGTTAATCTTTATCCGGATAACCTGGTTTTCAGGTTCAATCATATTCTTATATTAAACGAGCAGGGTAAATATGTTGAAGCGGATACTGCATACCGGATTTTTTTGATCCGAGCGGATAAAAACACGCAACTAACTCCCTGTCAGAAAAAGCATTTCAGTGAAGAATACAGCAAGTTGAAGCGCTGATTTGGAAATTCTCCCGCGTTTAACTCCTGATGTATGAGTCGTTTAATCTTATTGTAAAGATTCCACCAGTTTTATCACAACCCTGTTTGCATTTTCCGAGGAGACACTCAGGAATTTTCCAATATCCAGGTTGGCATTTTCATCGGCCGAATCACTGATGCTTCGGATAATGATAAAAGGAATGTTATACTGGTAACATATTTGTGCTACGGCTGCTCCCTCCATTTCAACCGCATCGGCCTGAAATCGCCTTATCAATTCAGCCTTTTTCTTCTCTGATGCAATAAAAGCATCACCGGTAGCAATTATTCCTGTAATAATTTTTGGCTTATATTCCCGATTGCCGATTTTGTACGATTCGAGTTTTATGCCTGAATAACTTTCTTCCAATACACGTAATAGTAATGAATCCGATTTGAAAAAAACAGGATTTACTTTTCCCGTAATGGGACTTGAAACCGGATAACTTACAAGCGAATCATCATACACATAGTTTAAATCGTGATGAACACATTTTTCTGCTACAACAATATCGGCCGGATTCAATTTGGGATTTAACCCTCCGGCAATTCCCGTAAAAATTGTTTTCGCCGGATTGAAATGACCGATAAGAAGTGTAGTTGTCATTGCAGCATTTACTTTCCCTATCCCGGTATAGGCGATTACCACGTCTTTTCCTTTGAGCAATCCCCGGGTAAATTGAATCCCTCCCTGTTCAATGATTTGTTTGTTTTCCAGGCTGTCCTCCAGCATATGTATTTCATCGGCAAAGGCACCAAGAATGGCAATTGGCCTGTTTGAAATATTGGTTCCCTGTTTGCATCCTGCAATAAGCACAGAAAACAATATTACCCAATGCAGAAACATTAATTTTTTATGCATTTTTCAATATTTAAGCCACTAAAAAATAGGTAATGATTAGCAATTATTTAATAATGCCGTAGGGTTTTGTATATATTTATTCGAATTCCGATATAATAATATGTTTAATTATTCTCAATATTAAGAATTATAAATGAAAATCATTCGATTATGTTTTTGCCACAAGAAGATGATATTTTGACAGTATTTAATTTAAGAATCCACCAGGCTAAAGGAGAAATTCTTAACACCTTAAGATTAT
>CAYUAV010000746.1:0-2108 GCA_964442665.1 uncultured Bacteroidales bacterium | reverse complement strand
ACATCGGGGCAGAGATTTATCGCCAATAATATTAATAACATAAATATGTGGGCGGTGGGATCTGCCATGGGAACGACCACGGCGGGAGAACAGGGAAAAGGTAACGGCGCCGGTGTTACCGGGAGTGAGACGAAGGATACAAAATGGGCTGGTTATGAATATGTAGAAAAACAGGTAGCAGAGAATGAAACACAGAGGGAGAGAGAAAAAACAAGAAAAAGATTTGATGAGACAAGCCATCCGGAAAAACGACCGATTTACCACAAAATCAGTAAAGAAGATGCAAGAACCGCCAATTACAATAATATAAACAACAATCCTGAGGAGATTAGAAAACAATTATTAAGAAATAGTAGATTAAGACAAACTGATGAAAGATTGCATGCGAGTATTCAAGCAACTGGATGCTATTTTAGAACTATACAAGCTGCTGCCGAGGATTATTTAGGCATTAATTTAACACCGGAAAAGATAAACCAGGCAAGAAGTGATTTAATGGGACAAGATTTTGTAACATGGGATACAAAAGAAACAAAAAAAGTAATACTACCAGATATGACTGTGCAAAATGCAGATCTCGTTCTTAATGATGCATTCAAACGATTGGAGCATCCGGAATTAACCGGGACTCTTGGATATGGGGGAAATGGCGCATCACCGGATTATATAATTATTTATGGCGATACAGAATATAACAGCCAACATTATAAGCTACAAGACGCAAATGGCAACTTAATTTTAGAACCACATAATCCTCCACTTGGCATAACAAATGTTGACACTATCGATGTATTTATACATAAAAAAGAGTAAAAGGGAGTATATAGGCATGAGAAATATTTTGATACTAATAATATCTATTTTTATTGGTTTTATATCCTGCGCAGAACAAAATGGTAATGACATTTATTATACACTGTGTGGTGTTTGGGATCATCATCCGAATTTTAAAAAAACAGAAACAAAATATTCATGGGGCAAAGCGGTAGAAGTTATGGTACAAGGTTCCCTAATAATTGAATTGGGAGATAAAGTTCAATATATCCAAGGACCTATTAGAGGATGCCCTATTGTTGCTGCAAAAAAGATAGGAGATAAAAGATATTCCTTAACGATCGCTTTTCCGGATAAAAATGAATATGATTTAATAATTAACCTGAATGAAAATGATTCTATTTGGTTTGAAAAAATGGATTGGTTTAGTAAAGCCAAATTTATAGGAAGATATGGGAAAGATAATCCATATTATAAAATCTCCGGGCCGGAGAAAAAAGATAATCCTTATTATAAAACAACTGTAGATGATTTAAGATTCAGAGCGGCGCCTGGTGAAGATGGAATATTTTTAAGGATGCTAAAAAAGGGTGAAAGATTAAACCTGTTACAAAAAGGTCCAAAAGAAACAATAGATGGAGTTGAGGGGACATGGGTTCAGGTGCATACCGACAAAGGCGAAATCGGCTGGTGTTTTGACGCGTATCTGGAGGAAGTGAAATAAGCGGTTCATACTGTTACATGGAGAATCGGCGCGTAGTTTTACGCGGGCGGTTTTAAATAGACGATAAACGGCTGGGTTATGGAGTAATCCTTCCCCGGCGCAAGCCCGCCTGCCCACATCGTGTGGTCAGGCTAGACCGAAAACGTGTTGTTCGTCAGCACGCCCTCCCTGGCTACTGCCGAAAACAGGTTTTCGGTACTACTGCGCCGGGCCTGGTATTCGCCTAAGCTATGGCGACGCGCGTTGCCCACAGGCCGGGCGCTCCGGATGGAGGGAGCACCCGGAACTTGGGCGCCCGATGGACAACGCAGAGAGAGGGCGACGGGGAGCTTGAAAGAGCAGGCAAACGCTCACGTATTGTAAAAAGTATGTGAAAAAAGAATGGAATGAAGTTCTTTTTACCGGAATAAGTGCATGAGCGTTTGCGAATTCAGACGAGATTTCGGCTACGTGGATGGAATTGGGCTTGGTCATGCGTGGCGCGAATTATGCAGCAGCAGCTCGCACGGTTATTTTCCGGCTTGCCGCGAAGTGGCGCCTGTTTGGCGAAGGAAGAAAGCCGGGCCACGGAAAAGCTTCGTGTTACAGTGGTAGCCCGGTTGGCCCGGCC
>CAYUAV010000745.1:0-2140 GCA_964442665.1 uncultured Bacteroidales bacterium | reverse complement strand
GCTGGCACCTGTTCTTACAGGGCTTCGGTTAAAGAAATCAAGAACCGAACTTGATCTGATCAAAAAAGCAATTTCAGTTACACATGAAGCTTTGATTGAAGTCTTGCGGAATGTAAAACACGGGATGAAGGAATATGAAATTGAAGCCCTGATCACGCAGGTTTTAATACGTAATGCAGCAAACGGACATGCCTATTCCCCAATAGTAGCCGGCGGTAAAAATGCATGCGTACTCCATTATGTAAGGAATACCGACACCTGTAAGAGGGGTGATTTATTGTTAATGGATTTCGGTGCTGAATATGCCAACTATGCTGCCGACCTTTCCAGAACAATTCCGGTTAGTGGTAAGTTCACAGAACGCCAGCACGAGCTTTATGGCGCTACATTAAGGGTATTCAACTTTGCAAAAAGCATAATCAGACCGGGAACAACAATTAATAAATTTCATGCTGAAGTTTGCAAAGCATGGGAAGAGGAACATATCCGGCTACGACTTTATTCGCGCGATGATGTGAAAAATCATAAGGGGGAAGATCCGTTATGGTTCAATTACTATATGCATGGCACTTCGCACTTTCTCGGTCTCGACGTACACGATGTCGGAACAAAGGATACCATATTGGAACCCGGGATGGTGCTTACCTGTGAACCGGCTATTTACATTTCGGATGAGGGTATAGGCATACGGCTTGAAAATAATTTGCTTATCACGGAAGAAGGGAATATAGATTTGATGGCCGGCATTCCCATAGAGGTTGAGGAAATTGAAACGCTGATGGCGAAATAAATAATGAATTTAATTTTTCCGTTTTCTTAAAACCTGTTTGAAATTTCTACAAATATGTAATCTCCCGCCCATGGCGGGACAGGCTCTACGGGATTTTTTAATGAACTAAAGTCCGTAGGACTTTCCTGTCCGACTGGCCAGGCGGGCATATTTGTAGTAGAATTATAAAACCGGGATAACCGCGTCAAAGACATTGATTCATCAGGGAATATATTGAAATGATGCGGCAAAGAATCAACATTTCGTTTTTCATTCAAATTTTAATCAGGCTCTTATTTCTGAAATAACTCTCATAGCATGAGCGTGACGACTGACTGTGGTTAGGCAGGCTTGCGCCATTGAGGGGTCCTTCCGGTGGGGAAAATAATAATGATTGATACTTCTCGATTCTTAAATTGTTGTTCGGTGTTTTCTGATTAATTTTTTAACCTAATAGCATTGAATAGAGCCTGTCTCGCAAAGAGTAAGGGGGTAAGAGTGTATGTGGGTTGTTCAACCCCCTTTTTGCTTAAGGCCTCCTAATATCTTAGAATCTTTTGAAAATTTTGATCTAAAAAAGAAAACTAATCACAGGAAAAATCATTGGTGCTATCAAAATCAATGGTACCTCCCAATTGTACTTCAAATGGTCCATTAATTGAAATATCATGTCCTCTCAGAGTCAAATTCACAAAGGGAGCTACAAAAGCACCGGTAACATTTATAAAATACCTGGTATAAGTTCTGTTCAGATTTATAATACCACCAACTGTAAGAGGTTGTGACTGATACACTGAACAATATGCATTAATACGACCTGCTCCAATTTTACCCGGATAGAGGTATGCATCGGCTACCGGATCGGCTGTTTTTTTAATAATATCCTGTACCTGACTCGGTGTAAGTGAGGGATTAACTGATTTTATAAGTGCACAAACACCAGCTACTATAGGAGTTGCATCAGAAGTACCATAGGAACATCCAAAATAGGGCCAGGGATTTGGAGAACTATCTGAATATTTAGTTGGAACTGCTCCCATAACGCAATATCCTGGAGCACAGATGTCAACCTCAGGATAGTTAGAGTGAGTTGGATGTGTTGGTAAGTCAGGTGAGGTATGATTGTCGTTAACATCAGTACTTGTTACAATTATAATTCGCTCATCGTAATGAGAAGCAAATGGTCGATTATTTTCGTCGTCATGGCCAACCCAATTGCCAGCAGAGCGAACTATTATGGTACCGTTATCCAGAATTTCTTTAACAGCAATAGAATCTGCAGGTTTCCAACCACCAAAGATGCTTTGCCAGGAGTAACTAATAATATCAGCATTCATAACCAAAGAAGCATGTTGTGCTATTTGGAGTGTT
>CAYUAV010000744.1:0-2143 GCA_964442665.1 uncultured Bacteroidales bacterium | reverse complement strand
ATGAGTATATCCACTGTCCTGAATATATAATCCGGAACTATCATAATACCAGTTTCTGCTGTTAATGTCTTCTGATTACTGTTTTCCATCAATGATACCAGCTCCGAAACGGCTTTAATAAAAGGTACAGCAGGCTTTATTTCATTATGATCCCACTGACCGAGATGAGTTATAATTTTCCTTCCCCGGATCGATTTAATAGCAAGCCAGTAAATACTTTCCAGTGTTCTGAGGGTTGTGGTCCCTGTTGCAATGATCGGTTTTTCGCTGGTTGCCAGTTCTTTCAGCGTGTCAATTTCCAGTGAGAAAAACTCTTTATGCATGATGTGATCAAGTGCATTTCCTGATTTAACCGGTTGAAATGTGCCTGCTCCTACATGCAAAGTAATCTCATTCAAATGAATGCTTTTTTCCTTTAACCGGTTCATTATTGCGGGTGTAAAATGAAAACCTGCGGTAGGAGCTGCTACCGAACCCTGAATTTTTGAATAAATCGTCTGGTACCGTTCACTATCAACAGCTTCTGACTCGCGATTCAGATAGGGAGGGATAGGCACAATACCAGCTATTTCAATCACTTCTCCGAAACTCAGGTTATGATCCCAGTTGAAACGTACTAATACTTCATTAATTTCGATACTGACTTTTTCGGCCCTCAAAATGAATTTTTGCCGGTTGTGAGTTATCCGGAGCTCCAACGGTCCGTTTTTCCATTTTTTTAAATTACCCACCATACATTTCCAGGTGCAGGTTCCCGTTGAGGAAAATGCCAATTGGTAATCGACAGGTTCATAAGGAGAGAGGCAGAATATTTCAATGACCGATCCTGTTTTGCGCCGGAATTTAAGACGGGCATGTACGACTTTGGTGTTGTTAACGAATAAAAAACTTTCCGGTGGCAATATATCCGGTATATGTATGAAGTTCGTTTCATGAATTGTACTATTCTTATATACCAGCAATTTTGACTGATCACGTTGAGGTAACGGATATTTTGCGATCCGGTCAATGGGCAGTTCATAGGAATATTCGCTGATGGGTATAAAGCTCTTCTCGTGCACCGATTCAAATTTGCGGCTAAAATAGCTAAATTTGTACCGATTATACTTTATCGCATGAGATTAGAGATCGGGACAAAAGTCAAGTTTCTTAATGATACAGGAGGTGGTATTGTAAAGGGCTTCAATCAGGATGAAATGGTACTTGTCGAAACGGAAGACGGTTTCGAAATGCCGGTAAAAATAAGTGATCTGATTATTGCCGAACCTACAATATATGGTTTTGACGGAGAGGTGAAGCCCCGGCCGTCAGTGGTTCAGACTGAAGAGGAACCGAAAAAAGAACAGGAAGTTTCTTTTGAGGGAAAAAAGTATTTGTCATTCAAAGGAGAGGTACTCCTTGCTCTGGTTCCGGAAAATGAAAAATTGCTGCACGTAAGTAATTTCGGATTGTACCTGATCAATGACAGTAATTATTACTTCAACTTTGTGGTAACCTTTAAAGATAGCGGAGTTTCTACACTGATTGATTCAGGTAACATTGAACCGGAGACCAAACTTGAAATTCAGGTATTTAGTCAGAATTCCATTATAAAAGTCAATGAATTCAGGTTGCAGGGCACTTTCTATAAACACGGACTACTCGATGTGATTGAACCTGTTGATATGACCTTCAGCATTGAAAATGTGAGTTTTTATAAAATTGGTTTCTTCAGGGAAAATGAGTACTTCCATCAGAAAGCATTGATTCTTCGGAAAGAAGAAAAGTTTGATATGAAGCAGGCTGTCGAGAAGCTGGATAATGGCGCAATTGAAAAGATAGTAGCGCAAAAAGAAATAAAACCTGATGCTGCACCAAAAAAGCCGTTTCAGAATACAGGTATAGAAGAAGTTGATCTGCATATTGAAGAAATAGTTGAAAATCACGCAGAGCTTTCGAATGGCGAAATTATTAACATACAACTTTCCCGGTTTGAGACAGCACTTGAAACAGCGTTACGTTCAAAGACACAGCGGATTGTATTTATTCACGGAGTGGGGAATGGACGACTGAAACACGAACTGCTTAAAAAACTTGATCGGAAGTATCCCGATCTGAAATATCAGGATGCTCTGCGCATGGCTGATTCCGCCATGATTTATCG
>CAYUAV010000743.1:0-2145 GCA_964442665.1 uncultured Bacteroidales bacterium | reverse complement strand
CTTTGTTTCGCGAGCTAAGCAATTACGAACATTTTCTGCAGTTGTATGAAAAGTATATTGATCCGGTGGCCGAAACCTTTGCCTGGTGCCTGATGGGGAATCATTTTCATTTGCTGGTGCGCATTAAAGAAGAAGAAGAAATAGGATTTTATGTTCCTTTAAATTCTGACAGGTCTGCCGACGCTGTCAGGTTTAAAACATACGTTCTGCCTGACCTGTCAGAGTCCGAAGGACCTGACAGAGTCAGTAATAAAATCAACAATAAAACACCGAATATTTCAAAACATTTCTCCCATTTGTTTAATGCCTATGCCCGATATTTCAATACACGTTATAAACGTCATGGCAGCTTATTTGAACGACCTTTCAAACGAAAGCGGATTGATAACGAAACCTATTTAAAACAGGTTGTGATCTATATTCATAACAACCCGGTGCATCATGGTTTTTGTAACCACGCGGTTGAATATGCATGGAGCTCATACCTTACCTGTGTTTCCATAAAACCGACGAAAATTAAACGCCCGGATGTGCTGGATTGGTTTGGCAGCAAAACACAATTTGAAACGGACCATAAAGAAGCCGGAGCCGGAATTAATGAAGTTGAATCTTTTCTGGAATTGTAATCGATCAATAATGCAATAACTGTTAGTTATGTAATTAAGTAAAAAGTAATGTACTTACTGTACCTTATAATAAATAAGTTGCTATGATCAAACGAACCCTCTATTTCGGAAATCCCTGCCATTTAAGTAAAAAGGACCTCCAGCTGCTATTCGAACCGAAGGATGAAAATGAACCGAAAACCATCCCTATAGAAGATATCGGAATGGTAGTGCTCGATAGCCAGCAGATTACCCTGAGCAGTGCCCTGTTGATGG
Organism: uncultured Bacteroidales bacterium; assembly: GCA_964442665.1. Classification (GTDB taxonomy): domain Bacteria; phylum Bacteroidota; class Bacteroidia; order Bacteroidales; family UBA10428; genus UBA10428. The sequence goes on along the minus strand of CAYUAV010000743.1, from coordinate 1,264 downwards.
CATTAATGGACAATAATGCTGCCGTGCTTACAACTAACTTCCAGCATTTGCCTGAAGGATTGCTTCTCCCGATGGCCGGGCATCATGCTTTTACCGATAAGGTAAAAAATCAGTTCGAAGCTTCCGAACCTTTAAAAAAGAACCTCTGGCAGCAAACGGTATCGGCTAAAATAAGAAACCAGGCGGCTTTGTTACAGGTTATGGGCATCGATACGGAAAATATGATGTTCTGGGCGTCGAAGGTTCGCAGCGGCGACCCCGATAATTATGAGGCACGGGCAGCAGCCTGTTACTGGCAAAACCTGTTTGCCGATAATGAAAAGTTTAAGCGTGGCCGCTTTGAAGCGCCGCCCAACAATCTGCTGAATTACGGGTACGCTGTTTTACGCGGTGTAATTGCGCGTTCGCTGGTAGGCAGTGGTATGACCACTTTCACGGGTATTCATCACAGGAATAAATACAACCCGTACTGCCTGGCCGACGATATTATGGAGCCCTACCGGCCCTTTGTCGATAAGGTTGTGCTGGATATACTTTTTGAGGAAGAGCAGGTCGATGATCTTACTCCTGCTATAAAGAAAAGATTGCTGGTGATACCGGCCATAGATATTGTGATCGATGAACAATCGAGTCCCTTAATGATCGGAACTCAACGTACGGCTGCTTCGCTGATGGATTGTTTTGAGGGGATCGGCAGGAAAATATTATATCCGGTTATGATTCTATAATGAAAAACTTCTGTTAGGAATATATATTAAAGCATGGCCGTTGCATTGAACCGGCTTAACCAGTACCGCATTATGTGGGTATTTGTATTTTTCGACCTGCCAACCGAGACTAAAAAAGACAGGCACGATTACACCCGTTTTCGTAAGCTGCTAATGAAAGACGGTTTTACCATGCTGCAATTCAGCATTTATGTCAGGCATTGCAACAGTCGCGAAAATGCCGAAGTGCATATACGGCGTACAAAAGCTATACTGCCGCCCAAAGGAGAAGTGATTATTTTTACGCTAACCGATAAACAATTCGGGATGATGGAGTTTTTCCGTTATGCCAAAGAAGCGGAAAGACCGGAAACACCACAACAACTGGAATTATTCTGAATTGCATATCAGGAACAGTATAATTTGACTCTGACAGGTCTGCCGACGCTGTCAGGTCATATCAAATATCATTAGTTTGATTGAATAGAAATAAAAAAACCGCCCTGTTAATTAACAAAGCGGTTATTCTGACACAGTTTTTTGATCTTAAAAAGCGA
>CAYUAV010000742.1:0-2150 GCA_964442665.1 uncultured Bacteroidales bacterium | reverse complement strand
ATGCATGAAATAAAACTTAATAATTGTGAAAAAAGAAAAAGATGGGAGTGGGAGGATATTCAGGCAAAATTGTTTCGAATCAATATTAAAGGATTAACACTTCTGCAAAATCAAAAAGCCGGGGCGCTTATTTTCAACCATTATAAAGATGTATTAATTGTATTTTACACAGCAATATTGGTTCTGAACGGTCAAATGACTTTAGGTAGTATGGTTGCTATATCATATGTTATCGGGCAGCTCTCCGGGCCCATTGATCTGCTGATAAATTTTTTCCATACAACGCAGGATGCAAAAATAAGTCTTAATCGCTTGTCTGAGATACATAACCTGGAGGAGGAAGAAACAACTTTACCCTACATGATTACTGAATTTACCGGTGGCAAAAGAGAAATTACAATCAGGAATCTGGGCTTCCAGTACGAAGGTCCTCACTCTCCTTTTGTACTTAAAAATATAAATCTGCATATTCCGGAGAATAAAACAACAGCTATTGTCGGGACAAGTGGAAGTGGGAAAACAACCCTTATTAAGCTGATGCTTAAGTTTTATAACCCAATAGAAGGTGAAATTTTTATATCAGGTCAAAACCTGAATATGATAAATCCGGCCTATTGGAGGAGTATTTGTGGGGTTGTAATGCAGGATGGATATCTTTTTTCTGATACTATTGCGCGAAATATAGCTCTTTCGGACGAAGAGATCGATAAGGAAAAATTATACTACGCTGCGCGTATGGCCAATGTACACGGAATTGTTGACGGATTGCCTTTGGGTTTTAATACAAAAATCGGACAGGAAGGTCTGGGATTAAGTCAGGGACAAAAGCAACGGATTCTGATAGCCCGTGCACTATATAAAAATCCTTCATACCTTATTTTCGATGAGGCAACCAATGCTCTTGATGCTAATAACGAACGGCAAATTATTGAAAATCTGTATAAATTCTTCAGGGGAAGAACCGTGGTTGTTGTTGCTCATCGCCTCAGTACGGTAAGAAATGCCGATCAGATTGTTGTTTTGGAGGATGGAAACATTGTTGAGAAAGGGAACCATAATGAACTGACCCGTTTGAAGGGAGCCTATTACAAACTGGTTAAGAATCAACTTGAACTGGGTAATTGATGGTTAAAATACATTATACCGAAAAAGATAAAGCAGGGGCTGAAAACCTTGAACTTCGCAGTGAACAACTCAGGGACATCCTGGGACAGGTTCCCCGGTGGATTGTTCGTTTCGGAACTCTGGTAATTATGGTTGTGTTGATTCTGTTATTTGTCGGATCTGCCTTTTTAAAGTATCCTGATATCATTAAAGCGCCAATTAAGCTTACAACAGAGACTCCTCCTGCCGAATTAGTTGCCAATACATCAGCCAGGATTTATAAATTTTATGTGACAGATAAAGAACAAGTAAGTGCTGATCAGGTGCTTGTTGTTTTTCAATCTGCTACGAAATATGAAGATGTGCGCTTGCTTTCAGAATTACTTGGAGAAAATATGCATGTTGATTCCTTATCGGAAATTAGTTTTCCTGAAAATCTCAAACTTGGAACGCTACAGGAGGCTTATGCAAATTTGCAAAAGCGTATCCATGAATATATCGATTTCAAGCGGCTTGACTATTATCAGCGTAAAATCAATTCAGTTAATGCCGAACTAAAAAAATATTCACTATTTCTTGAAAGAATGGAGGATAAGGAGGTTATCCAAAAGCAGGAATATAACCTGGCAGAAAAACAATTTAAGAGAGATTCATCGCTTTTTGCCGATAGGGTAATTTCCTCATCGCAGCTTGAAAAATCGGAAGCACAAAAGCTGACCAAACTATCGGAATGGAAAAATACACAGACAGATTTAGCCTCTTCGCAGATCGAAGTGACGAACTTACAGCAGGAGATACTCGAATTGGAATTAAAGTTTGAAGAAAACAGCAGAGTCATTGAACAAACCGTCAGAGAATCGTATGAAAAGCTTAAAGGTATAATAGCACAGTGGGAACAGGAATATGTTATTCGTTCCCCTTTTAAAGGGCAGGTTTCATTTACAAATATCTGGTCGGAGAACCAGTATGTCGAGAAGGGTGAAGTAGTTTTAACCGTTCTGCCTTCCGAGCAGGGTGAGTTATTGGGAAAAGTAATGCTTTCGGCT
>CAYUAV010000741.1:0-2151 GCA_964442665.1 uncultured Bacteroidales bacterium | reverse complement strand
ATAATAAGGTATTACCCTATGCCGATAAAGGTAATGATACGGTTTTAGGCCATTTGCGGAGTGCCATCGAATTTAATTTGAACCGGTCGGGCTCCCATAATTTACCCTGCGGCCTTTCAGCCGATTGGAACGATTGCCTGATGCTCGGACAAAAGGGAGAATCGGTATTTGTCGCTTTCCAGCTTCGGTATGCACTGAAAACTTACCTGGAAATCTGTACATTATTACAAAAGAAGAAAGAAATTCAATGGGCTGATCCGCTGTTGAAAAAACTGGATGAACATCTTGAAAAATATGCCTGGGACGGTGAATGGTACTTACGGGCTTACCGGTGGGACGGTTTGAAGTTCGGATCGCATGATTCGGAAGAGGGCAATATATGGCTTAATCCCCAAACCTGGTCGATTTTAAGCGGCCATGCCCGTGCCGAGAAAGCAATACAAGTTTTAAAGCAGGTTCGGGAAAAACTTTTTACCAATTACGGATTAATGATATGCGATCCGCCCTATGTAAACACGGAAGTTGAAGTAATTAAAGCACCCCTTTTTAACGCGGGAACAAAAGAGAACGGAGGAATATTCTGCCATACACAGGGATGGGCTGTTATGGCAGAGGCCATTTATGGAAACGGAAATCAGGCCTATACGTATTTCAAAGCTTTTATGCCTTCGGCCTGTAATACCAAAGCCGAGATACGCGAAATCGAACCCTATGTATATTGCCAGTCGACACACAGTAAATACAGTCCCCGATACGGGGCTTCCCGCTTGCCCTGGCTGACCGGTGCTGCCACATGGGCATTTTATTCTGCCTCGCAGTATATCCTCGGAATCCGACCCGAATATGACGGGATTACCATCGACCCCTGTATCCCTTCCGGGTGGGAAGAAATTAAAATTTCAAGACGATTTAGGAATAAGATGCTGAATATTACTATTAAAAATCCTGATAAAAAAGAAAAAGGAATCAGGAGTTTGACTATTAATGGTAAATCACTTGAAGGTAACTTTATTCTATTTTCCACTCTGGAAGATAAAAGTGATGTGGTGGCCATTATCGGATAATTTTGTGAAAAGGAAGAGAGAAAAACAGTAAAGGAATAGAAAAAAGACGATAAAGAATGGAAGAATGGTCTGAAGAAACGAATGAACGGATTTAAGGAATACAAGAAGGACTGTAAGGAATGGAGAAATACAGGTAAATACAGGAAGAAAAGGACTAAGGGATCAGTAAGAACCGGGAGTATAATAACCATTTGAAACATATAAAAGAAACCAAATACAATGCAATACGGATATTTCGACGATGAGCGTAAAGAATATGTTATAACCCGGCCCGATACGCCCCGATCGTGGAGCAACTACCTAGGATCGACACAATATGGAGCAATAATTACCAACAATGCGGGAGGATACAGTTTTTTCCATTCCTCTGCCCAGGGCCGTTTTTTACGGTTACGGTTTAATGCTATCCCCATGGACCAGCCGGGACGCTATGTTTACTTTCACGATCGTGAAAGCAGGGACTACTGGTCGGCTTCTTGGCAACCCGTAGGAAAACCACTCGATGTATATAAATCGGAATGCCGGCATGGATCGGCCTATACCGGAATAACGTCTGAATATACCGGAATTACTACCGAGACATTGTATTTTGTACCCATCGGAAAAGATTTCGAGTGCTGGCAGGTTAAGGTGACCAATACCACTAAAAAGAAACGATCGCTCAGGGTATTTACCTATGTGGAGTTTGCCTGCAACTGGAATGCCCTCGACGATATGAATAATTTACAGTATACCCAGTATATCATAAAAACTTCCTTTATCGACGGAATGATTGATCATGGATCGAACCTCTTCATTCCCCCCCGACCCGATAATTTTCAGGAAAAAGATCAGGCACGACATGTATTTATTGGTATAGCAGGGGCCGAAGTAACGGGATTCGACTCGTGCCGTGAAAATTTTCTGGGCTCCTACCGTTCTTATGCCAACCCCGTTGCAGTTGAAAAGGGAGCCTGCAGCAACAGTCTGGCTGAAGGCGATACCGGTTGCGGAAGTCTGCAGGCTGATCTTGAACTGGAACCCGGTGCAACAAAAATATTCACTGTCATACTCGGTATCGGCGAAGCGGGTAAAGAAGGAAGACGAG
>CAYUAV010000740.1:0-2156 GCA_964442665.1 uncultured Bacteroidales bacterium | reverse complement strand
TGTTCCTTTAGGTATTGAAGGTTTTTGCATAGTAAAATTCAGAATAAGCACTGCAAAGGTAATATAATCGCACCAGCAGGCAAGTTCAAAAAATTAACCAGGAAATAATCCTTCTCCGGAATTAATGGATTTTACAGTTCAATATAATTTACCTGGCTATATTTTTATACTATGATGTGGTATTTGATGAACCAAACAGTGTTTTAAAATGATACATGAATAGGCTATGTCATTTGGTAAAGAAAGAAGGCTTCGACTCCGGCTCAGCCTGACTGTCACTCTGAGCGAAGTCGAAGAGCAGGTCAGGCTGATTTTGGCAGAAATAAAGTTGTGAGCACAATATATATGTGTAAATCACCGCATCAATCAGTGCATTATCTGCGAGATAAACTTATTATAGAAGATTCCTTAAAAAACAACTTGGGCTAAAAGTTTATTCAGGTACTCCCGACATTCCGGTGCTCCTTCCTTTGGCGCCCAGGGTGCAAAATTTTTATCGTCGATTGGTGAATAGGGACCATCTTTAACCTCGTACAGCACGGTATTATCCTCAAGGGCTAAAAGGGTATGCCAGGTGCGTTCGGGTATCTCAACCCCCAAAGTACCGGCATTACGATCAAGAATAACATGTTTCACAATTTCTCCTGTATCATCGAATTCCACAACGGTAGCACGGCCTTGCAGTACCAGGAAGACCTCGCGTTTATCCGGATCTTCATGTTTATGAGGCTGAACATACGTACCGGTATTCATGGCATGTAACATCCGCTGCAACGGATCGTCCGCCTGAGAATGAAAGTTATAGTTTATCCGTTTCCGCGGCGATTGATTCGCTTTTTCAAGCAGTTTATTCAGTTCTTGTTGAGTTATTTGTTTTAACATAGTAATTCCTTAACGGATTATATTCTTACATAAGTATATTTCAAAATTAATTGAATGATATTTTTGTTACTGTTGATTGCATTATGCATATGCTGTAAAAATCGTTATTCTCAGGGAGACTGAAAAAACTTCTGTCAGGAACATATCTGTTTTTAATAATAAAATGATTTTTTTATAAAAAATCATACAATCATTCAATAAAATCATCACCTAACCGTTAGATAGATATCTGCTGTTAGAAAGATGCATTTGGACGACAAAGGCAATCAATTTATTGCAGCGTAAATAAATGTTTAATTTAAAAACCAAATTCTATGTCATTAAATGATGCAAAAAGGCGGGATTTCGTTAATCAGATGATCGAGATCCTGGCACAGAACAAAGATGTTCTTTCGGAAAAAGGGTATAACTCGGAAAACAAACAGGCCGAATTAAAACAGAAATCAGAAGCAGCCAATAAGGAAGAGATCAATCAGCAGGAAGCGGCTGCAGCAGCTCTCAGAGCCACAGCGGTTGCCCAGGAAGCTCTGAATACAGCCTATTCTGATGCTTCATCAATGGCCGATGCTATTGTCGGACTCCTGGGAAAGGAGAATGAGCTTTCTCGAAAAATACGTAAGATGAGGAAATAAGGTCGGGTTTGGAAATTCAGGAAAAGGGTCAGCTGTTGCCGTCAGCCGGCCCTTTTTTTATTGTATCTGTTGTTGTTATTAATAATTTGAGGTTAAGTTGATTTGTATTGAAAGGTTTATTATATGTTCATTTATTCCTTTCGACCATGAGCTAAAGGTTCTTTGTCAGTCGATACAAAGAAATGAACCAAACCTGCCTGAAATGTCAACGGCAGGAAGGGAAAACTCCCGGTTAGCCTAAATCGCAGCAACATGCCCTCCGAATAATGATGTACCCTCTATTGTTCTATCTGGTTCTGATGAATGACCGGGTCACCAGAGGCTAACCCGTTCAGCGCTCAATTTTTCTTTTATCGTTACACAAGATGTAAAAATCTTTCAGGCTGAATTAATATCTCAGGAGAAGGCCGTAGGACTGGTATGTCTGTAGTCCTGGCCTTCAGGCTACACAGATCTTAATTATTCTCCTACCCCATATGCCTTGTTTTCGTGCGGCCGCTCCTGCCACACGACCTTCTTTTTGTCTGCTATACAAAAAGAAGGCAAAAAAATCACCATTCGAAAAAAATCAGTTGAATTTTACATGCGATTTTCTCCCCCGACAATGAAAATGTAAGTGTTTAATTAAATCAAACACAACAT
>CAYUAV010000739.1:0-2156 GCA_964442665.1 uncultured Bacteroidales bacterium | reverse complement strand
TCGCTGAGAATAATGTAAGAGTATGCAAGATATTAAAATGGTGGATTTGCATGGGCAGTACCTTCGTATAAAAAATGAAATTGATTCCGCCATACAACAGGTACTTGATAACACGGCTTTCATTAATGGCCCGCAGGTTAAGGAATTTACAAGTTCTCTGGAAAAATACCTTAATGCGAAACATGTAATAGGATGTGCCAATGGAACCGATGCACTACAAATAGCCTTAATGGCTCTTGGTTTGCAGCCTGGTGATGAAGTAATTTCACCCGATTTTACTTTTATTGCTACTGTCGAGGTGATTTCGTTATTACACCTGAAACCTGTTATTGTTGATGTTGATCCCACTACCTTTACTATAGATATTGCCCGGGTGAAAAAGGCTATTACTCCGAAAACCAAAGCAATTATACCTGTTCATTTATTTGGACTTTGCACCAATATGCATGAACTTCTTCCTATTGCCAAAGAACATAAAATAGCTGTTATCGAAGATACAGCTCAGGCTCTTGGCGCTAATTATAAAAACGGAAAGCTATCGGGGAAAGCAGGTACATTGGGTACCATTGGCTGCACTTCATTCTTTCCTTCAAAAAATCTAGGATGTTTTGGCGATGGTGGAGCCATGATAACCGATGATGACCAGTTAGCTGAAAGGTTACGCAGCATTGCAAATCATGGAGCAAAAATCAAGTATTACCATGATGAAATTGGAGTTAATTCGCGTCTTGATACATTGCAGGCAGCAATTTTGCAGGTAAAACTGAAATACCTGGATGAATATGCTTCGGCACGTCAGAAAGCCGCTGATTACTATAACCGGCGATTATCGGAAATCGAAGGTATTACAACCCCGAAAGTGCCTGAATATACAGATCATGTATATCATCAGTATACCATAAAATATGATGGCGATCGTGATGGTCTAAAGAAATATCTTGCTGAAAAAAATATCCCGGCAATGATATATTATCCCGTACCCATGCACGCGCAAAAGGCATTTCATGCCTCCGGAGAATTTCCTGTTTCAACTTTGCTGGCAAAAACAGTGCTGTCGTTACCCATGCACACTGAGTTAACCGAAGCTCAACAGGACTATATTTGTGATTCTGTCGAAAATTTTATTAATAAATAAACCATGCCCCAGGAATATTTTGTTCATCCGTCCGCTATTATCGATGAAGGTTGTATTATTGGCAAGGGGACTAAAATCTGGCATTTCTCACACATCATGACAGGTTGTACTATTGGTGCAAACTGCAATATTGGTCAGAATGTAGTAGTATCGCCCGGAGTAATTCTGGGGAAAAATGTTAAAGTGCAAAACAATGTCTCAATATATACAGGTGTAATTTGTGAGGACGATGTATTCCTGGGCCCTTCCATGGTATTTACCAATATCATCAATCCGCGAAGTGCCATTATTCGTCGCGACCAATATGTAAAAACGCAGGTTAAAAAAGGTGCCACCATAGGAGCTAATTCTACAATAATCTGCGGACATAGTATTGGTGAATATGCACTTATCGGCGCGGGAGCTGTTGTTACAAAAGATGTACTTCCCTATGCGCTCGTTGTGGGAAATCCGGCGAGACAAAAAGGCTGGGTAAGCGAATACGGCCATTCGCTGAAATTTAATGACGAAGGTTATGCAATTTGTCCGGAGAGCAAGGAAAAGTATAAATTAGAGAATAACAAGGTCATAAAAATATGACTATGCAAACAATACTTGTTACCGGAGGAACGGGTTATATCGGATCACATACAACGGTTGAACTTATAAACAGCGGATATAATGTTGTAATTGTCGATAACCTCTCCAATTCACAGATTGAGGTACTCGACGGCATAGAGGCAATAACCGGAATCCGTCCTGTTTTCGAACAATTTGATCTTTGCGATAGATCCAAAGTCTATGAATTATTCAGGAAATATAACATAGAGGCAATAATTCATTTTGCCGCCCTTAAAGCTGTCGGGGAGTCGGTCGAAAAACCGTTGGAATACTATCATAATAACCTGGAGTCGCTTATCATCCTACTGGAATCGATGAAGAAATTCAATACTTCATCACTGGTTTTTTCATCATCCTGCACGGTATATGGCCAGCCTGACCAATTGCCTGTTACGGAAAAAGCACCCATCAAAAAAGCACT